>JAFDCC010000299.1 GCA_019312985.1 Deltaproteobacteria bacterium | reverse complement strand
TCGGGAAAAGCAAGGCACTCCGCGGCAAAAACCTTGGCAGCTATCTCCTCCGGGGTATCGTCAAAACCCAGTTCCACACATTTCTGCAAAACGATGGGGCCCTCGTCATACCTGTTGTTGGCAAAATGGACGGTGCAGCCGCTGACGGTGACCCCCTTTGCCTTTACGGCCCGGTGCACCCGCATACCGTAAAACCCGTCCCCGCAGAAAGAGGGTATCAGCGCCGGGTGGATCTTCAGGACATTTTTCTCAAGGCCGGGCGGGGGTTCGTAAAGTTTCAGGTAGCCTGCCAGGCAGATGAGATTGACATCGTACTCCTTAATTATGGCATTGATTGCCTCGTTGCCCGTGGCATGAAAATTCGGATACCCGTACTTTGCCGCCTTCTGAAGACCCAGGACGTCCTTGACATTGGAGATCACAACCTTGATCTCGGCATGAAGGCTGCCATCCTCGATCCGCTCATGAAAATTATCAAGTGTTCTGCCACTGCCGGAGAGCAGCACCGCCATTTTCTGCATTATGCCCCTCCCTTGAAATGTGCATTGCTTGCCGTATCGACCTTTGCCAGCCAGGCGGCAATTGCCGTGTCATACGAACTGGTAAGCTGGAACACCTTGACAGCAAGGCGAAAGCGGGTCTCAAGGGTTGTGTTGCCATGCTCCTTGACCTCGGCGATAACCTGCGGGTAATCGCCCGGGTCAACAATCACGGTGACATACTGAAAGTTCTTGGCAGCCGCCCGAAGCATGGTCGGCCCGCCGATATCGATATTCTCTATGGCGTTGGCCACGGTACAGGCCGGATCGCTGGTTGCCTTGTCAAAGGCATAGAGGTTTACGGCGACAAGATCGATCTGCTGCAGGCCGTGCCCGGCCATCTGTTCTTCATGGGAGACGTTGTTCCGCAGAAATAGAATGCCGGCATGCACCTTGGGGTGCAACGTCTTGACCCTGCCGTCGAGCATTTCCGGGAAACCGGTAAACTCGGCAACATCCTTTACCGCAATGTTGTTTTCCCGCATTTTTTTCGCCGTTCCGCCGGTTGACAGGATCTCGATGCCAAGGCTCTGGAGTTCCCCGGCAAAATCCTCGATGCCGGTTTTATCGGTCAAACTGATCAACGCTCTCTGCATGTTACCCATTGTTTCTCCTCTCTGTTAGATGATTCCTCGCAATTGTCATGGTTGAAATCCTATTCTCAATCTTTGCGGGTAAAACTCCGGATCTGCCGTCGGGCCCTTTTATCGGGCCGCTTCATCGGGCCGTACATCCGGTTGGCCGCCTCGAGCCTCTTCTCCTCACGGACGGCCTCCCGCTGTTGGACACTGGTCTCTGTTTCCTCGTAAAGAAGGCCGGCCTCTTTGGCAGGTCTTCTTTTATCGGAAATTGCCTGTACTATTACAATAAATTCAATTTCACCGCGCCTAATCCGCAACTCATCCCCGGGCTGCACCGCTCTGGCGGGTTTTATCCTGGCGTTGTTCAGGTGAACCTTGCCTCCGGCAACGGCCTGAGCCGCCATAGAGCGCGTCTTGAAAAAGCGTGCGGCCCAGAGCCATTTGTCAATGCGCACCTTTACTTCTGTCATATCAATTGCCGCCGGCAGGGTTGCAAGGGCTACTATAAATAATCCTGATAAAACCTGTAAACAATAATAGCATCCTTAAGTGCATCCTTGTCCTGGCGGGTAACGGGCTGAAGGCCCAACAGACACTCTCCGGCTCCCGCTTTTCCATGCTGGGAAAAAATGCTGCTGTCAACCATCCCGCGCGGTAATCAGCTGCGACAGTGAAAGTGATAGTTTCGCCGGATTGGTATCCATCCTGGCCATGCAGCGGTGCGCACCGGCATCCATTATCTCCTGCTGGACTCCGCTATCTGTAAAGACTGAGAGTACCACCCTGATAATGTTTTCGTAAGCAGGTGTTTCCCTGATTTTCGTGAGCACCTCCTGACAATTGTATTCTGTATCCTGCCAATCCAGGACCATGACATCCACCGTTTCACGCTCGAATATTTGAAAAATTTCATCGGCTGTTGTGGCCAGCTGAACGTAAAACCCGTCAAGCACCAGCTTACTTTTATTAATATTGCGAGTTGTCGCCGTACCGCCTGTCAGGAGAACTTTCTTCCTGCCCGCCAAATCATTTGTCGCCGTATCACCCAGTTCGTCGATAAGCTTTTCCAGCTGCATCACTGTCGTGTCATCCATATCGACAAACATCATTCCCATGCCGATACCGCGATGGTTGTGTCTCACCATGGCGCTGACCTTCAGATCAAAATTTCCCGGCCGGGTCGGGATGCCGACCTCGATCACGGTTCCGTCTTCAAAGGAACGCCCGGTATGAAGAAAAAGGCCCTTTTTACTGATATCGAGGGCTTCCACCATGATCTGATTATTGACCAGAACCTTTTTTTTGAATCGGACCCGCTTGAATTCCCTGGAATTTGTCCGGCCCGCCCGTTCATCATCCTGGCCTGCAAAAGATTCTTCGCCGCTTTTTCCTGCCTCCGGCAAGTCCTGTTCCTTCTTCCCCGGCTTTCCTGCGCTGCCGGCCGACTCATTCAGGCCGTTACCGGTTTTGTCTTTCATGGGATCCTTGGCCGGAGTAAGATAG
>JAFDCC010000298.1 GCA_019312985.1 Deltaproteobacteria bacterium | reverse complement strand
ACGACGGCAACGACATTGATTCCCCTGGGCTTCTCCTCGCCGATGGCCTGCATGGCTCCCATAACGGCGGCGCCGCCGCACATGTCAAACTTCATTTCCTCCATGCCCTTCGGGGGCTTCAGGCTGATACCGCCGGAGTCGAAAGTCAGCCCCTTGCCGACGAGCATCAGGGTCGGGTTGCGGTCCGCGGTTTTATACTGGAGGATCACCATCTTCGGCGGCTGGGCCGAGCCGCTGTTGACCCCGAGAATGCCGCCCATCTTCAGCCGCTGCATGTCTGTTTTTGAAAGCACCCTGCAGCTAAAGCCATACGTTTTTGCCAGCTTGCGGCCGAAATCGGCAAACCGGGCCGGGGTCCAGACATTGCCCGGTTCATTGGCCATGTCCCGGGCACTGCAGCCGGCAGTCGCCGCAATCCGGCCCCGTTTCAACCCCGCAACGAGAGGTTTTGCCGCCTTTGCCACGAAGAGGAGCACTTCCCTTATCTCGCCCTGCGGCAAATCATCCTCCTTTCTGCTCTTCTTGTATTTTTTGAACTGGTAGGCTCCCAGGAGAAGGCCCTCGGTCAGACATTCCACCGTTGTCTCCGGTTCGAGTACAATTGGGGCAGGCACCACCACCATGATCTTCTCCGCCCTGGTCTTCAAAGCTGTCCTGGAAACCGTGCCGCCGGCCTTGCGGTACTTTTCGCGCCACACATCAGGCGCATCCGCGCCGTTTTTGCCACTGCTGTTCTCTTTTTTACCGAGACCGACAACCAGGATCCTTTTGGCCGGCGGTTTCTTCTGCCCGACCGGGTACAGCAGCAGGGTCTCCCCTTCCCTGCCGGAAAAATCTCCGGCCCGGAAGGCGGGCTTTATCCCATCCTGGACATATATGTCCTCGCAGACCGGCATTTTCCTGTCCTCCTGGTAGACAAAATACGCGAGCATATCGCCTTTATACTTTCCCGGCTCCCGGGTCGTGTGTTTGACATTCATACTCTTCTCCGATGCTGGTTGCGGCTATTTCCGGCTTTATGGCCGGTGCTGCTCTTTTTATGGTATCCTTCCCTTTTTCTCTTTCTACTTTCACCCCTATTGGATACACTGTACCTGTTGCAGACACGGTGGAGGCACCCTTTCTTTACCACAGTTACCGGCGAACTCCAATATCTGAAATAGCGGAAGGGCTCGGAGGGAACGGGGCTGCGCCGCCATAGAACGAGGTATTGACAGCATCTGTCACAATGCACGGCGAAATCCCCACATCACTGTTTTTCTTCCCCTCACCTTCTCCGAAAATATCGATCTCATTACAAGGAGGAATCCATTGGTCACCCAATTGATCCTGGCAACCAGCATTGCCATTATTGTTTCTGCCCTCTGCAGTGTCCTGGAGGCTGTGCTCTACTCTGTGCCCCATAGCCAGGTAGAGGTCATGGCCCATTCCGGTAAAAAATCAGGCATCCTCCTGAAAAAACTGAAAAAAAACATCCAGGAGCCGATCACCGCCATCCTGACGCTCAACACCATTGCCAACACCATGGGCGCCGCGGTTGCCGGTGCCTCCGCCTCGGCTGTCTTCGGCGAGGAGAACCTCATCTGGTTTTCCATCTTCTTCACCCTGGTAATTCTGCTTTTCTCGGAGATTCTCCCGAAAACAGCCGGGGTCGCCTACTCCCGCCAACTCTCTGCCTGGATCGGGGTGCCGCTCAACGGCCTCATCCGGGTGATGCATCCCCTTGTCTGGTTATGCCAGGCCGTTACCCACCTCATCCCGGAACAGGAAAAAATATCCCCGGTGTCCATCGAGGAGATCCGGGCGGTGGCCTTGCTGGGGCGGAAATCCGGCGAGATTGAGCCCCAGCAGGAAGAGGTCATCGCCAATATCCTGAGGCTGCAGGACAAGACCGTGCGCCAGGTAATGACGCCCCGAACCGTTGTTTTCAGCCTCAGTGAGCACCTGACCATAGGCGAGGCTATGGAAAACAAGGAGCAGTGGAGCCGACACAGCAGGGTGCCGATTTATGACAAGAACTCCGACGATGTGGTGGGGATCGTCCTCAGCCGGAACGTGCTGCTGAGCCTCTCCGAAAAAGGCGGCAGGGACCGGAAGCTTTCAGAACTGATGCAGCCTGTTCACTTCGTCCCCGAGGCGGCGCCGCTCAACCGGCTACTGTTGGAGTTTTTCGAGCAGCGCCTCCACCTCTTCGTCGTCGTGGACGAGTATGGTTCCGTAACAGGGGTGATCAGCCTCGAGGACATTATCGAGGAGATAGTCGGCCGGGAGATCATCGACGAGTCGGACCGGGCCGGCAACCTGCGGGAGTATGCCCGCCACCGCAAAAGACTGCTCCAGAAAAGGCAGCAGTAGTTACTCCACCGCTTCGAGACTGAGCCGCACCTCGGCGTGTTCTTCGCCGCGCAGCAGGATCAGGGTCACCTCGTCGCCGACCTCGTAGTTATCCAGTTCATTGCGCAGATCGTCGTATGTCTGGACGGGCGCGCCGTTGATTGCGAGGATTATATCGCCCAGGATGATTTTGTCCCTGACCTGCCTTGTTTCCCGGATGCCTGCCTTGTCGGCTGAACTGCCGGGCAGGACGCTGATGACCAGCAGCCCCTCGATCCCGAGGCGCCGGGCGATTCTCTCGCTGGCCAGGGTGACCCCTATTCCAGGCTGGATCACCCGGCCGTGCCGGATCAGTTCCGGCACCACCTTGTTGACCTCATCGACCGGTACCGCAAAACCGATGCCGGCACTGGCGCCCGATGGGCTGTAGATGGCGGTGTTGACCCCTATGAGGCGGCCGGCGCTGTCCAAAAGCGGCCCGCCCGAATTGCCCGGGTTGATGGCGGCATCGGTCTGGATCACCCCCTGGATCGTCCTGCCGGTCACCGCCGTGATCTCGCGGTCCAGGGCGCTGACTATGCCGGAGGTGATGGTGTGGTCGAGACCGAAGGGGTTGCCGATGGCAAAGACCTTCTGCCCCACGAGGAGGCTCTTTGAGTCGCCCAGCGGGAGGGGCTGCAGCGTCCCGGGCGGGGCGGCTATCTGCAGCACCGCAATGTCCTTATCCGGGGCGGCGCCGACGAGGATGCCCTTGTAGACACTGTTGTCCCCCAGGGTTATCTCGACGCGGCTGGCGTCGCCCACCACGTGATAATTGGTCACGATCCTGCCGTCGCTGTCCCAGACAAAACCGGAACCGGTTCCCTGGGGAATCTCGTACACGTTGAGGCTGAAGATGGAGCGCCGCACCTCTATGCTGGTGATATAAACCACCGACGGCGCCGCCGCCTCGAACACGGCAATGGTGTTCTTTTCGTCCTCGGCCAGGTCACCGCGGGCTGCGACGACGCGCGGTTCCGCCTTTCTGTCGTACTTCGGCCGCTCGCCGGTGTCGGTCAGCCACCATATGCCAAAGAGGATCAGGACAAGGATGAGCCAGGAGGGGATCCGTTTCTTTTCGTAACTGTTGCGGGACATATTTGTTCTCTTGCTGCTGCCGATGTGCCGGAGCGGTAATTTCCCTTTTATCTACCGTTGTCCATGATCCGCTGCAATGCAAGGCTGCTGTCCGAAAAAGAAATCGACGGCATCTGCCAGTGGAGCGGCCTGCTGCCCCCTTAGAGCTGCAGCAGGGATTTTGCGATGAGAAAGTAAGCAAGCACACCGAGGATGTCAATGGATGTCGTCACAAAGGGGCCGGTGGCAATTGCCGCGTCAAAATTCAAGCGCTTCAGGATCAGGGGAACAAAGGTCCCCACCGTGGCCGCCAAGGTCATGACAAAGAGAACCGAGAGGCCGACGGCGAGGCCGAGATAGCTGGGCCCGGTATAGCCGAAAAATGCCAGGACACCGAGGAATAGGCCGTACACCGTGCCGAGAATCAAACCGACCCGCATCTCCTTGAGAATGACCTTGGAGAGTTCCTGCATATTCACCCGGCCCGTAGCGATACCGCGGATGATGATGGTGCTGGACTGGGTTGCAATGTTGCCGCCCATGCCGATGACGATGGGGATAAAGGCGGCCAGGGCGAGGACTTTCTGGAGCTCGTCGTGGAAGAAGGAGATAATGAACATCGCCATGACACCGCCGACCCAACTGGCAAAGAGCCAGGGGGCCCTGGTCATGGCATTGTCCAGGGTGGACTTCAAGAGGATCTCGGTGTCCTTGCCGGCGCCGGCCATGCGGAGAAAATCCTCACTGGCCTCCTCCCGGATTACGTCGATGATGTCATCGACGGTGACGATGCCCACCAGGTTGTAATTGCTGTCAACGACAGGCACGGCCAGGATGTTGTACTGTGAAATGACGTGGGCCACCTCATCCTGGCTGGTGTCCGTGGCAACGGATGTCACGTTGGTGTTCATAATGTTCTTCAGCTGCCGGTAGGGCGGGTGCAGCAAAAGTTCACGCAGCGATATCACGCCTGCCAGCTGGCCCTCGCCGTGGGTGATATAGAGATAGAATGACATCTCCATCTCCTCGGAGCGCTCCTGGACGATCTTGATGGCATCGCCGGCACTCAGTTCACCGTCGAGGGCAAGAAAATCGGGGGACATGAGACCGCCGGCGGTCTCCGGGTGGTACTGCAGCAGCTCGTCGACCTCTTCCCGATCCTCCTTGACCATGAGATCGCGGATCTCGTTGGCCTTCTCTTCAGGCAGGGCCTCCAGCAGGTCGGCAACGTCATCGGAGGCCATCTCCGAAACCACGGCCACCATGAACTTCGGGGTCAGATCCTGGACAAGCTCCAGCATGATGGCCTCGTCGACTTCGCTTAAAAAATCGCCCACCATCTCCATCTGGGCAATGATGCCGAAGACTTTCCTGCGCTCTTCCGGGTTCAGGTGCCTGAATACCCAGGCTATGTCGGCCGGGTGCGTCTTGTGCAGCAGCTTCGAGAGATGGGCCGCCGCACCACGGCGGTTGAGGCGCCGGACAGTATCCAGCAGGACCATCCCCTCATTGCCGATCAATTCTCTTTTAAACGTTGCTTCCTTCATCAAACGCACCAGACTGGCCAAACGCCAAAAAACATTATATGGTACCCAACCGGAACATAGCCGGAGAGGCGAGGCTCAAGAGTCATTTACCCGATAACCGCTAAATTGCCAGCAAAAAACGACACTGGCAGGTTCCCGTCCCGGTTTGTTGTAAATTTACTATAATACCAGAAAATCCAATAATTTCCAAGTATTGATAATACATAGGATCCTTTTTTCTTTGAGGGGATTTGTCTCCACGGCGACGCAAGGCAAATATGCATTCATTTTCAGTCATCATAATCGGGGCCGGCCCCGGCGGCCTTGCCTGCGCCGCACTGCTGGCCGAAAAAGGCCTCGATGTCCTGGTCCTCGAAAAAAAAGCGGTTCCCGGCCCCAAGGTGTGCGGCGGCGGCATCACCTGGCGGGGGCTCATCCGGCGCGTTCCCGAAAGCCTTATCGACAGGGCATTTCCCGCCCAGCACATCCGCTCCACTCTCCAGGAGACTGTTTTGCAGTCCGACAGTCCCATGGTGGCCACCGTCCGGCGGGAACACCTCGGGGAATGGATGCACGAGCAGGCCCGGGCGGCAGGTACGGTGGTCAGGACCTCGTGCCGGGTGGCAAAGATCACCCCGAATTCGGTGGAAACGAGCCAGGGAACCTTCGGCTTCCGGCAGCTCGTCGGGGCGGACGGCGCCCGCTACCTGGTGCGACGCTACCTCGGAATTCCTACCGAGAAACTCGGCCTCGGCATCCACTTCCGGGTCCCGGGATGGCGAGAGAAGATGGAGTGGCACCTCAACGACACCCTCTTCGGCAACGGCTACGCCTGGATATTCCCGTTCCGGGACATGGCCTCGATCGGGGTCTACGGCGCAATACCCGGAAACTCCCCACGGAAAATGCTGCAGAATCTCAAACGCTGGGCCGCGGCCCGGAGTATTTCTTTAGATGGCCTGAAGCCGCAGGGGGGGCTGATCAATTTTGATTACCGCGGCTGGCGTTTCGGTAACATAATGCTTATAGGTGATGCAGCAGGACTCGCCTCCGGACTCACCGGCGAGGGCATGTACCAGGCTTTAGTCTCCGGGGAGACTGCAGCCCGCGCCATTATCGATCCGGACTGCGACTGCGGCGAACTGGAACGGCTCGTCGCCAAGCAGAAAAAACATCTGCGCGTCGCCGCATTATCTGCTACAAACAGGATAGTGAACTTAGCAACCATGGAAATACTTCTCCTGGCACTGCGGGCAGGGATCATCCCCTTCAGCATGCTGGAGATGGCAGACTGAATAAGGAACACCCCATGAGCACTCCCGACCCGAAAAAAAAGCGGCTGAACATCCTGATATACAACCTCGTCTTCATCCTTGTCTGCGGCGGCCTTTTCCTCTTTCTCTGGAATGCGCCGGAAGAAACGACAAAGCACCTGCCAAACGACGAGGAGCACGCCCGCTTTTT
>JAFDCC010000297.1 GCA_019312985.1 Deltaproteobacteria bacterium | reverse complement strand
TGCCGCCTGCTTCTTCAAGCAGCAGGGAGCCGGCCGCGGTGTCCCAAGGCTTGAGGCCCAACTCCCAGAAACCGTCCAGTCTGCCGCAGGCAAGGTAGGCGAGGTCCAGCGCCGCCGCACCCGGCCGCCGCACTCCCTGTGAACGGATCACGACCTCCCGGAGTACTGCCAGGATGGAGTCGGGCCGTTTGGCAATATCATAGGGAAAGCCGGTGGCGAGGAGCGCTTCCTGCAGCGCGGCAATGCCCGATACCGTGATGGGCTGATCGTTTAGCCAGGCGCCGGCGCCCCGCACCCCGCAGAAGAGTTCCTCCTGCATGGGGCTGTAAATCACGCCTGCCTGGCTTCTGCCCTGTTCGTACAGAGCAATGGAGACAGCAAACCAGGGAAAGTTGTGGGCAAAATTGGTGGTGCCGTCAAGGGGGTCGATGATCCAGGAGGGTCCGGCCGGTCCCGTCACGTTTGCCCCATGCGACTCCTCGGAAAGGATCCTGATGCCGGGCAACCTCTCCTGGAGCAGCTTCAGGATGACTGTTTCCGAGGCAAGGTCAGCCTCGGTGACCAGGTCTATTGTTCCCTTGTGGCGGATCTGGTGCGGCCGGTCATAGAGATCCTGCAGAACTGCTCCTGCGGCAAGAGCGGCCTCTGCCGCAACCCGGAGTATATCCTGCAGTTCCGGCGTGGGGCAGCGCTGCAAACACTGCTCAATCGGAGTCCGCTTCAAAACTCTTTCTGACTTGTTTCCAGGCATGCTGCAGGGATTTCCTGTTGGGAAAGGTGATGGAGAGGGTGAGGGATTCATCCTCGAAGGCCGGGGCAGGGGTGAGGGAAACATTTTCCGGCAGCTGCATTGCCCCGGCAAAGCGGTTGAATTCTTCGGAGGCCCGGCTGTAGCGCGCCATATGCTGGCGGTGCAGCCAGTGCATCAGCATCTTGGTTTTCTGAGGCGGGTTGGCTTCTGAGTGGTGCAGGATTGCTGCCACCGCCTCGCAGGCCAACAGGCCGGCGATGCTTTTGCCGCTGCGGCCGGCCAGGTCTTTAGTTATGTCGAGCAGTTTTTTCTGGTAGCTGCCGCCCAGGCGCAGCCCGTTTACTATGGCAAAAAGGGCCAGCCGGTCCCCTGCCGGCAGCTGCAAAAATTCCCAGCCACTTTTTTCACTGAGCACCCCCTCGTGAAGAGCAAGGAGTATCTCCGGTTCGAGGCTGCAGAGGCGAAGGGTCTGCTGCAAGGTAAAACGCCGGGGTGCCAGTCCCAGGCGCGGCAGAAACTCTTTGACCATGAACTCTTCGTCGGAGCGCGCCACAGTTTTCTGGAGGAAATTGGCCTTCTCCGTCAGTGTAAGCGGCCGCCTGACGCCGGTTTCCTCCAGCAGGAGGGAAAAAGTTTCAATCTCGGAGGTATGAAGGGGAACGACGAGGCAGCTGCAGGAGCTTTCCTCCTGCAGAGAGCGGGCTGCCAGGAGCCTTTTCCTGCCGGCAACGATCCGGTAGGAGCCGGAAGAAGGCTCCTTTACCAGGGGCGGGTGCAAGATGCCGAACCTGGCGATGGAGAGTGCCAGGTTTTCATCGAAGCCGGGATCCGCGTCCGGTGCAATGGCGTAAGACGTGTCCCCGAAGTCTATGAACGGTAAGGGGATCTTTTTACATGCAAGAGATATGGTCATTGGTCATGAAATAAAACAGGAGGTTTTCCCGCGCCCGGGAAAACCTCCTGCAGAGAGAAAGAAAAAATAATGGTTCAGGAAACTGCGATGCTCCGTGGAAGGGCGCTAGTCATTGATTTTTGTCCGCAGTATGCCTGAAGGCTTGAATGTGATCACCCGTCTCGGTTCAAGGATAAGTTCTTCACCGGACTGCGGATTTCTTCCCCGCCGGGCACTCTTGTCCTTGACGTTGAATTTTCCGAAGCCGCTGACCAGGAGGTCTTCGCCGCTGGCGAGACATTTTTTCATGGTCGACAGCAGGGCCTCGACCGCGTCGGTCGCCTCGGCTTTTGTAAGGTTGTCGTGGCTTTTATACACCTTCTGGACAAGGTCAGCCTTTGTAAGAGTCATAGCCCGGATCCTCCTTTTTGATATAATACTTCACAAATAATCAGAATTACTGCCATTTGTCAAGAAATGAAAACAATGGTTACGGGCAGCAACAAATTTTCCCGCCGCCCGGACCGCGGCGTGCTGCTTTTTCTGTTTGCACAGGGGCAGGGATCCTGAAAACAGTTCGCCGCACTTCGCGGCCTGCCATGCCATTCCGCCGGTCTTTTTTAGCGGGTGAAAATGCCGGTTGTGCCGGCATAGAGAGCCGTGGCGCCTAGTTCTTCTTCGATGCGCAGCAGCTGATTGTACTTGGCAACCCTGTCGGTGCGCGAGGGGGCGCCGGTTTTGATCTGGCCGGTGTTGAGGGCAACCGCCAGGTCGGCTATGGTGGTGTCTTCCGTTTCGCCGGAGCGGTGGGAGATCACGGCCGTGTAACTGGCCCGGTGTGCCATGGCAACCGCATCTATTGTTTCGGTGACTGTACCGATCTGGTTGAGCTTGATGAGAATTGAATTGGCAATTTTGTTTGCAATGCCCCGGGAAAGAATCTCCGTGTTTGTCACAAAGATATCATCTCCCACCAGCTGTACCGTATCGCCGAGCTGCCTCGAGAGTTCGGCCCAGCCGTCCCAGTCACTTTCGTCAAGACCGTCCTCGATGGAGACGAGGGGATATTTCTTGACCCAGTCAGCGTAAAAGCTGATAAGCTGGGAAGACGTCTTTTTCTTTTTTTTCTCGGCGGCGAGGACATAACACTTGTCCTTGGCCCGGTAGAGTTCACTGGCGGCAACGTCTAAGGCGATAGAGACATCCTTGCCGGGCCTGTAGCCGGCCTGCTCAATTGCCTCCAGCAGTGACTCCATTGCCTCTTCGTTTGACCTGAGGTTCGGGGCAAAACCGCCCTCATCACCAACTGCGGTCTGGTGGCCTGCCTTTTTCAGAACACCCTTCAGGCTGTGAAAGATCTCGACACCGGAACGAAGGGCTTCCGCAAAAGAGGGGGCGCCGATGGGCAGTATCATGAACTCCTGGATGTCAACGTTGTTGTCAGCATGGGCACCGCCGTTGAGGACATTCATCATCGGGACCGGCAGTACCTTGGCATTGACCCCGCCAAGATAGGTGTAGAGAGGCAGGTCCAGTTCAATGGCGGAGGCCCGGGCCGCTGCCATGGATACGCCGAGAATCGCATTGGCACCGAGTTTATTCTTGTTGGCGGTATTGTCAAGCTTCAGCATTGTCCGGTCAATACTGACCTGCTGGCTTGATTCCAGGCCGATGAGGGCGGGACCGATAATTTCGTTGACATTGGCAACGGCCTGCAGTACCCCTTTTCCCAGGTATCTTTTCTTTTTTCTTGTGTCGCGCAGTTCCAGCGCCTCACGCTTGCCCGTTGAAGCGCCGGACGGCACCAGGGCCCGGCCCATGACACCCGAATCAAGGTAGACGTCTACCTCTACCGTTGGATTACCGCGGGAATCAAGAACCTCCCTGCCAAGAACTCCTATTATCTCTCCCATCTTTTTCCCATGCCATTTCTGTTATTAATTATTCTGTCTAGCCGACAACCTCGCCCATTTTAAAGATCGGCAGGTACATGGCGACAACGAGGCCACCGATCATCCCACCGAGAAAAACCATCATGAAAGGCTCTATCATTGCTGTCAGGTTCTCAACGGCTTGATCCACCTCTTCATCATAAAAATCTGCAATTTTTTCCAACATGGCATCAAGGGCGCCGACCGCTTCGCCGACATTGATCATCTGGACCACCATGATGGGAAAAACTCCTGTCTCCTCAAGGGGTTCGGCGATGGGCCTTCCCTCGCTGATGGCGTCTGCCGTCCTGTTGACGGCTATTTCGATAACCTTGTTGCCCGAGGTCTTGGCCACGACACTGAGGCTTTCCAGGATCGGGACACCGCTTTTCAGCATGGTGCCCAGCGTTCTCGTGAACTTGGCCACCGCGACCTTGCGGACAAGGTCCCCGACAATGGGGAGTTCCAGGACCATGGCATCGATCTTTTTCTCGCCTTTTTCAGTGGAGTAGTACTTCCTGAAGGCAAAGATGACAAAGGCAATAAAGAACAGGCCGTAGAGAAAGTTCTGCTGCACAAAATTACTGAGATTCACCACGATCTGGGTCGGGACCGGGAGAGCGGCGCCGAAATCGGCGAACATCTTCTCAAAGACAGGTACGACGAAGAGGAGGATGATGCCGAGGATGATGATGGAGATGCAGAGGCAGATGATCGGGTAGATCATCGCGCCCTTGACCCGTTTTTTCAGGGTCATGCTTTTTTCCATGAAGATGGAAAGGCGGGCCAGAATGGTGTCAAGGATACCGCCAACCTCGCCGGCGTCGACCATGTTGCAGAAAAGCGAGTCAAAGACCTTGGGGTGTTTTTTCAGGGCGTCGGCAAAGGTGGTTCCTCCCTCCACGTCGAGCCGTACCTGGGTCAGGATCTTCTTAAAGGTGGGGTTTTCCATCTGGTTGGCGAGTATTTCAAGGCCCTGGACGAGGGGAAGGCCGGCATCGATCATGGTGGAAAGCTGCCGGGTAAAGATGACCACATCCTTTGGGGTTACCTTTGGCTTGAAAAGGGCGATATTTTCAAACAGGTCCTTTGGTTTTTCCTTCAGCTTGCTTGGAGTAATCCGGATTTTTTTTAGGTGGGCGCGGGCTGCCTCGATATTCGGGGCTTCAATGACTCCCTTGCGCTTATCACCGTATGAATTTTTCCCCTTCCAGTTAAAATATGGCATGATTTCCTCACTGCTGGTGAATTGTGATTTTCAGTCCATTAAAAAAAGAAGTCCCCGTAACCTTTTCGCATGGTACCAAGTTTTTAATATTAAACGAAATAATTAATTTAAACAATAGGGCAAATCTTTATGGCCGGCATGCAGCAGCACCTGTTATCCTGGTTGACAATATTGATGAAATTGAATAAAATATTTTGTTCTGTGTTGTCAGATGTTGCAGCATGCACGGAACGACAATTTTTATATGCAAGGATTGCGCCAGCTGCTGTCCTTAAAAATGTTAACAGCAAAACAGGGCCGGAGGTACATGCTCTGGCTTTGCCCAATTTATTTCTTCTGAAGGAGTCCAGTATCATGCAGAGTTTTTTTAAAACCATTATCGAGAAATGTGAGGGATGCGAGAGGATTGTTGCGGCAGACAACGAAAAATTCTGCAGGACCTATGCAAACCCGGAGGCAAAGTGGCGTAACGGCCTGTGCAATTTCGCGACCCACGCCAAACCGGAAATTGTGGTCCAGAATGTGAGGGTAAACCCCCTGAAGGCATCCAAAAGGGCATCCGGCAAGTAAGGCTCTTTTCCGACCTGAACCGACCAGACAGCTCCTGCCGCACGCCGCGGCAGGAGCTGTTTTTTTGTGACTGTTCTCAGGAGCGGCCGACGCCCTGGTAGGTAAAGCCCAGATCTTTCAGGGTATCGGGGTCATAGACATTGCGCAGATCGACGAAGACCGGTTTTTTCATCAATGACTTGATGCGCTTGAGGTCAAGGGCGCGGTACTGGTTCCACTCGGTCATAAGGACCAGGACGTCAGCCCCCTCACACACCTGGTATGGGGAGTCAACGTATTCAATCCCTGCCGGCAGGTAATGTCGGGCCTCTTTCATTCCCTGGGGGTCGTGGACCCTTATGGCGGCGCCCTTTTCAAGAAGGGCCGGCAGTATGGTCAGGGAGGGGGAATCCCGCATGTCATCGGTTTCCGGCTTGAAGGTAAGGCCCAGAACGCCGATGGTTTTGCCCGCCTCATGGCCCTGCAGGGCATCGCGGATCTTTTTGATCATCCGCGCCTTCTGGGCCGAGTTGACCTCCACGGCCGCCTCGACAATGCGGGCCACCGTGCCATGCTCCTGGGCCATTCGCACCAGCGCCAGGGTGTCCTTCGGAAAACAGGAGCCGCCGTAGCCCGGGCCGGGGTGGAGAAACTTGGAGCCGATGCGGCCGTCCAGGCCGATACCCTTGGCGAGCTTGATGACGTCGGCCCCCAGGTTTTCGCACAGTGTCGCCATCTCGTTGATATAGCTGATCTTGACAGCAAGAAAGGCATTGGCCGCGTACTTGATCAGTTCCGCGGTTTCAATATCTGTCTCGACAATAGGGGTTTCGATAAGGTAGAGCGGGCTGTAAATTTCGCGGAGAATATCGGCGGCGCGTTCCGTATCAACTCCAATAACGACGCGATCCGGCCGCATGAAATCGTTGATGGCCGCACCCTCGCGAAGAAATTCCGGGTTGGAGGCGATGTCAAAATCAGCACTCGGGTTTGTTTCCCCGATAATCCTGGCAACCTGCCGGGCAGTGCCGACCGGCGCCGTGCTCTTGTTGACGACCAGGGTATGGCCTGACAGGTAGGGCGCTATCTCCTTTGCCGCCGCATGGATATAGGAAAGATCGGCATAGCCGTCGCCGCGGCGGCTGGAAGGGGTGCCGACTGCAATAAAAAGGGTCTCGGCCCAGGGCACGGCTCTGGCAATGTCCGTATCAAACTGCAGCCGTTTTTCCTCGACGTTTTTCCGGACCAGGCTTTCCAGGCCCGGTTCATAAATCGGGACCCGCCCCGCCTGCAGCTCGCTGATCTTGGCGCTGTCCTTGTCGATGCAGATGACCTCGTGGCCGAACTCAGAAAAACAGGTGCCTGACACCAGCCCGACATATCCCGTTCCGATGATTGCTATCTTCATGTTTTTCTCCCGGTGTAAATGCTGTTAACGTGTACCGTCAGGAATTGAGCCGGTTTTGTTTGAATTGGCAACAGTTTTTTTGATGATGCTGGGACCGGTTCACCGGGGGCGGGGGCCGAAGAGGGCCGTGCCGACCCGGACAACGGTGGCGCCTTCCTCGAGAAGAACGTGGATGATTTCCACGGATTTGGCGTCGCGCATGTCGTCGGTGTTGGGCTTGAAGGCCAGGCCGAGC
>JAFDCC010000296.1 GCA_019312985.1 Deltaproteobacteria bacterium | reverse complement strand
GCGGGAATTTCACAAATCCCGTCAACACAGACTTGCAGATCCTTTAAAATGCCATCCTCCAGGGAATAAATCAAGCCGTGGACTGACAACTCCCGCCCGGCCTGCCATGCCCTGCGGACAGTTGTTGTTGCACTGACATTGGCCACCTGCTCGATGACGTTTAATTCGCAAAGCCTGTCAAACCGTTTTTTTTCATCCTTGATGCCGTCAAGCTCTTGCCGGTGTTGCCGGTAGACATCTCTGATGTGCTGCAGCCACGCATCAATCAGTCCCATGGATTTGGCCTGCAGCGCTGCCTGGATGCCGCCACAGCCATAGTGGCCGCAGACGATAATGTGCTTGATTTTGAGGGCTTCCACGCCATACTGGAGGACGGAGAGGCAATTCAGGTCGGTATGGATGACGAGGTTGGCGATATTGCGGTGCACGAACATTTTGCCGGGCAGCAGGTCAACAATCTGGTTCGAGGCGACCCGGCTGTCCGCACAGCCGATCCACAGGAACTCCGGCTTTTGCCCCCTGGACAGTTCCGTAAAGAAATCAGGGTTTGCTTCCTTTATTTTTTCAGACCACCTCCTGTTCCGGGCAAAAAGTTTTTCCAGGGGATGCCTGCCGTTCTTGGTTATGGGGGGAGGATCTATCTTCATGCAATTCTCCAGTCCGTTTCTGATACCGGTGGTATGGGAGTCTGGATTCCAGCCATGGAACAGGAAGTGAACCTGTGTGCCGCAATTCGGTAAAGGGTTTTGGAATTGTGCCGGTTCAGCGGTTTCTGTCCTTTTTTGCATTAAACTTCGTAATCAGGTTTCTGACAAGCAGATAAATACTGACACCCCCCCCGGTCATGATGAACAGATAGACGGTCAGCACCCAGCGCCCGGCAAAACCCGTATCGGAAACCAGCCTGTTGAACAGGAGGTAATCGGGGATATGCAGCGGTCAATGGGTAAAGCTGATGAGAACAAGGTCCAGAACAAGGAGGAAAATACCCACGGCCATGCAGAAGAGGCCCAGAAGGGCAGCAAGCTGCCTGTCGCGCCTGAAGCTTTTGAGCAGATAAAAAACGGCGGCACCGGTGGCTGTCATGAGAACCAGGGGCACAAGATATTTGAAAGGGTCCATCTGGGCTCGCTGCGGTGATAGGTTTTCCGGCTGTGACGTTGATTAAAAGGGTGCATTTTCAAGGCAATACAGGTAATTATTCAATGATAATAGGTTATTCCAGAATCGATGGTGTTTTCAAGATATTTTATCGTTGTGATCGCGTCAAAGGGATGAGGACATGAAGCTTCGAACCTGTGTGACACCGGAAGGCAGATTTTCATATGGCATCCACAAGCCCTCTTATGCAGTCAAGAACATGAGGGAAAATGACCTGCTGCAAACCCTGGGTCTTGATGCTGCTGACAGGCCGGTGGCCAATGCCCAGAATTTTCCCGGTGGTGATATCGAGGAGCCGGCCGGGGCTTGGATCTACGAGATACCCAATCCATTCCCGTTCAGGGGGGCAACCTATATCGACCGGAACTGGGCAGATGCCAAAGCGGCCGACCCCCTTGCCATAACACTGCCGCCCCCGGCCCCCACGTCCATGACCAGTTTTTTACGTAAAAATATTCGCCCTGGCAGGCGATCTGAGTTGGAAAGTGTCAACGAAGCCTTTGCGGAACTTCCTGCCGCAGTGCTGCTCGCCCTCGCGGCAACATCCACCGATCCGAAGGACCTTGTCAGGCTGGCGGAAATGGCGTGTGATCTTGTCTATGACGACAAGAGCAGCCTGCCGGTGGGACTCCGTTACGACAGAGATGTGGCGGGGAGGCCGGTGGTGAGAATTCACCATCACGATCTTTTTGAAACACTGGTCAATAACTGCTATTTGCCGGAGGTGTACAAGGAAGTGATGGTGCTTCGTCCCGGGGTGCAGGGCAGCAGTGAAATCGTCGGCGAATGGCCGCCGGAGCGTGACAGTCATGTCTTTGAGTACCTGCGGCGGAACAGCTATATTCCCTGGGGGCACTTTGCTGCAAATATGGCCGACGACCTGGTGCGCTACAAGGTAGACGACCTGTCAGACCATGATTTTGAAGGTTTGCGGCATCTCTACTATCAGCGTACCTTTATCAGGCTTGCCGAGCAGCTTGGTCTTTCGGTGACGAAACGGAGAAAATGCCTGAATCCGGGGGAACTGGAGAGGCTCCGCCTGGAAATTATTGCAGTGCTGGAGGGAGATGATTCACCTCCGCTTCAGTTTGACGCCACCCTCTGGGGTTGGAACTATGGTTTTGATTTTGCCGCCAGCGGTTTTCGCCTTCATGCGTCGCACCAGCAGATCCATAACCAGTTTGCCATGTTGCCGCGGGAAGTCGCGGAAGCAGAAGAAGACGAGAGGAAAATATCATCCTACAGCTGTGGTGACCTGGTGGAGGATTGGGTCAGGATCTACCAGGAGGAACATGGCTGCAGCTTTTTTAACGATTATGTCAGGTGCATCAGGAACAACAGCCGGACGGATGGAAGACGGGACCTTGCAGCGGACCTGGTAGTCTTTGAGGATGACAGGGTGCTGCTTTTCGTTCCCAAGGCACAGACCTCGCAATGGGAACTGCAGCTATTGACCAAAGATGGTACGGGCAATATCCTCGAGACTGATGCCACTGGCCGCAGATCCCTTGATAGAGGCATCCTGGCCGCCATGCGGGTCCTGACCGGAATGGGGGCGCGGCTCGTTACAGTCGTTGAGTTTTCCAAGCGAATTGGTATCAGCGATATCGACCAGCGCCTCCTCTACTCGTTCCTGCCAAAACTGCCCTATTCCATGGGGGCCTTTTCAGAAGCCGAATCGCGCTTTATAAACGGGCATTACCCGGAAGATTTTGCTGTCGCCTGCCGTCTGCAGCTCGAAGGGGAATGACCGGCAGAAGCTGCGGGCGCCAAAAAAACCTGTTTTCTCAAAGGTGTTGTGGTATTATATTCGGCCTTTCAGAGCAGGCAGCGCAATAATCATAAGCAACGGAAACAACTATGACCAGGAATGGATACTACGGCCACTGGGGAGGCGCCTTTATCCCCGAGGTTCTCTTTGAGACCTTCAGGGAACTCAACGACTACTTTAAGGCAGTGAAAAAAGACCCGGCATTCTGGCAGGAATACCTGGACCTCATGGCCAGCTATTCCTGCCGGCCGACACCCCTTACCCATGCAGAAAACATCAGCCGCCACCTGGGCGGCTGCCAGATTTACATCAAGCGTGAAGATTTGAATCATACCGGGGCCCATAAGGCCAATAACGTCATGGGCCAGGGACTCCTGGTAAAGCGCATGGGTAAAAAACGTGTCATTGCCGAGACCGGCGCCGGTCAGCATGGCGTGGCCACAGCAACCATGGCCGCCAGGTTCGGCTTTGACTGCACGATCTACATGGGTGAAGAGGATGTCCAGCGGCAGCGGCCAAACGTTTTCTGGATGGAAAAGATGGGAGCGACCGTAGTGCCGGTTACCGACGGCTCAAGAACCTTAAAGGATGCTATCAATGAGGCATTCCGCGACTTGGTCACCAACATGGATTCCACCCACTACGTTCTGGGAACAGTCTGCGGCCCCCATCCTTTTCCCGAGATGGTTGCCTGGTTTCAGTCCATTATCGGCATAGAGGCACGGCAACAGATCCTGAAGACATTCGGCATGCTGCCGAGGCGGGTGTACGCCTGTGTAGGAGGTGGGTCCAATGCCATGGGTATTTTTCAGGGTTTTTTACAGGATGAAGAGGTGGGGCTCGTCGGCGTCGAGGCCGGCGGCAGGGGCCTGAGCTCCGGGGCGCATGCGGCCAGGCTTGCCGGCAGCGATGCCTCGCCCGGGGTGGCCCAGGGCTACAAAACCATGTTCCTGCAGGATGAAGACGGCCAGATGCTTGACACCCATTCAGTGGCGGCAGGCCTTGACTACATCGGTGTGTCGCCCATCCTGAGTGACCTGTGGGAAAAGGGAAGGGTGCGCTTTACCGCCGCAACCGATGTTGAGGTC
>JAFDCC010000295.1 GCA_019312985.1 Deltaproteobacteria bacterium | reverse complement strand
CATGGAACAGCTGAGACTAAGCGGCCTGACCCTCTACCTTGAACCAGTGGAAGGCCGGCTCTCTTTAAGGGGACTTGACCTTTTCAATCGATTTTCGCCTGAGACGGAACTGGCGGAACAGCAGAAAGAGAACTTTGTCCTGCCGGTTGTGCCGGAGAGGCTGATGGTCAGTGATGGCAGGCTGGTAATCAGCAGAGGGACGCACTCTTTCCTGTTTCCCTTTGCGCTGGAACTCATCAACCAGGCTGGAAAGGGTGAAATGCCGGTCTATCGGCTCAACCTGGAAATAATGGGTACAGGGCAGGAACTGTTCCTGACCGGTGTCATCGATCTTGCCACAGGCACCAGCAGTTTGTCGTTGCGGGCCGATGCCCTTGACGTAAACCGGCTGATTGATGCCTTCGGCCTGGAGAAATCGGAAATATACCCTGGCAAGGTCAACATTCAAGGTAAGGCGGAATTTGCCGTTGCGCCTTTTCAGTTTGTTTCTGCATCTCTTTCCATTGCCCCTTTTGCCCTGTCCCTGGGAAAAGTCCCGGTTCGTTTTGGCGGCAGGCCGGACGGCGAAGGAAAGTCAATTGACCTGAAACTTGAAACGGCCGGAAAGCAATTGCTTCTGACGGTCGAGAGTGTTTTACAGGAGCCGGTCCAGGCAGAGCTCGACGTGACGGCTTCAATATCCAGGGAAGAGGCAACGGTCCGTGGTACCGGGAATTTTATCCTCAGGGGGAGCGGCCGTCCCGACCCGGAAAATGCCGGCCCCTTCTTTATCCATCTGCAAAACGATCCCGGCCTGGCCGCTGAATTCAATTTTGCGGCCGAAGAGTCGGGCCGCTGGCAGGCCGAAATGGCAAGCGCCCTGCAAGAGTTGCAGCAGGGAAAACCAGAAGCTTTCAAGGCGGGTTTTGACAGTCTCAGGCTGCAGGCAGAGGCCCCGCGTTTCACGGTCCTGGGTCATGGCACCGCCGAGGGCCGGGAAATCGAGGCAACCATCTCCCTGCCCGGATTGACTGCGACTTCTGACAAGGCAGAAACAACTGTCAAAAAAGTGAGTCTGCAGGCAACGTTCCGGCAGGAAGAGGCTGGTAAGGGCCGCAGTTCATCCAGCAGCAAACTCTCGCTGCAACTGGGCGGTGCAAGCTTTCAACAGGATAATGTCAGCGCCGGGGCGGACATCTCCCTGGAGGCTGCAATCGCCCACCCGGCTGCCGGCGGCAATATGCCGCTCGCCGCAGCGGGAACAGTTTTTCTGAACAGGGGAACATTGGCCGCCAGGGCCAGCGGTGTCAGGCTGGCCAATATACAGGGAGAAATTCCCCTTGCCTGGCCCACTGCCGGCGCCACAATGACAGGACACCTGGAGATTCCCGCAATATGGTGGCGGGGGCATGATTTGGGACGTGGCAGGGCAGATATCACCCTGCGTGACACGCAGTACTCCCTCGATGGCCTTTACAGCAGCAGACTGCTGCAGGGGGTTGATGCGGCAATATCCGGTACGGCCCTGGTCGACGGTTATGATTCCCACGGTGAACTCACCCTGCAAGCGACCGGGGCATCCTTTGCCCCCGTGGATCTCGGCATCATTGCCTCTGCTCTGGAAAATTCTTTTTTAAGCGGGGAGATCGGCGTCGACACCTCGCTGTCGTTCGCTCGGCAAGGCATGAGCGGTGCACTGCAGCTCTCGCTGCAGAATGGGATCTTCGAGTTTCCGGATAAAAATTACAGAGTAGGTGATATTGAGGCGCGACTCCACATGCCTTCGCTGCCGGCCCTTTACACAGCCCCGGCCCAGATCCTGCGTATTGGGGAGGCGGTCCTCGGAAGCCTCGTTTTCAACTCCGGAAACCTTGTGTGGCAGCTGGAATCGCCCACCTCGATTTTTGTTGAAGAGGCAATGCTGCAGTGGTCCGGCGGCCGTGTTTTCAGCAATTCGGTCAGACTGTCTGCCGGGGACGGGGAATTCGTCGTTCCAATTTTCTGTGACCGGCTCAGGCTGGCCGAGATCCTCCGGCAATTGGGCTTTGCCAATGCCGAGGGAGAGGGGACGGTGAGCGGCCGGATTCCCATGCGGATTGCGAACAGGTCGGTCACCTTTGCAGACGGCTTCCTCTATTCAAGTCCCGGCCAAGGCGGGAGCATTAAGGTTGCCGCCTTTGATCTGCTTTCGGCCAATATCCCCAAAAATACGGCGCAGTTTGCCCAGGTGGATTTTGCCGCAGCAGCCCTGAAAAATTTTCAGTACAACTGGGTAAAGCTTTTCCTTGACAGTGAAGGCGAAGATCTGCTGATGCAGATGCAGATGGACGGCAGGCCGGTCCAGTCACTGCCGTTCAGCTATGACAGCCTTACAGGGCAACTGCGGAGAATTCCCGATGGCGGCAGGGGGATTGACCATCCCATCCGCCTTGATGTGAATTTCCGGCTGCCGCTGAACCGGTTCCTGGGCTACAGCGGCAGGTTGCAGGATATTCTCGAAAATATCCAGTAAGGGTGTACTCTTTTCTTACAGGGAAATAGCCTATTTCGTATCAATGCGTTATAATATTTTTTGAGAATCAATCTGCAGAAGGAAAACCCCATGAAAAAGATTATCTGTTTCGCTTCGGTGCTGCTGCTGTTTCTTGCCTCAGGGTGCACCAGGCATGAGGTGGAAACCAGGAGTCAGGTAGAGGTCGCACCGGTTGAAATAAAGCCGATCCACATAACTATCGATGTCAATATCAGGGTCGACCGGGCCCTGGACGATTTCTTCTCGGATATCGACGAGTCGGTCGAGGAGTTGAAGTAATCTGCAACGATACTATTTCCGTTTGCCATAAAAAAGAAGGAGTTTCGCCATGAGAAGGTATTCCCAGTTTTTTGCAACTGTTACACTGCTGGTCCTCTGTGTTTTTGCTGTTGAGGCCAGGTGTTTTGCCGGAGCTGACGATATCAAGGCCAGGATGCAGGAAAGGCTGCCGACCATCGTGCAGATGAAAGCAGATAACATTATCGGCGAAAACAACAAAGGCTATCTGGAATTTGTACCGGGCGGATCCGGTAGGGATGAAGCTGTCATAAAGGCGGAAAACAGCGACCGGCAGGCAGTTTACAGTGCAATTGCCAAACAGCAGAAGACCTCAGCTGAGCTTGTCGGCGAGAGGCGGGCAATCCAGATATCCGAGAGGGCAAAGCCCGGGGAATGGATCCAGGACAAATCAGGCAAGTGGCTCAGGAAATAGCCCCGCCGCCTTTTCTGCACATACAAAGCTTTTATTGCCGCAGCCGCAGAATTTATCCGCGGCTGCTTCTTTTTTGCTGCCAGTGAGCGATGCAAGAAAAAAAGCCGGAAAACCCGATACTGCTAAAAAACACTGCCGGAAACGGACCTAAAACGTCGTGCCGGGAAATAGCGGCCGGCTGCGTAGAGTGCGGGATCTGCGTTAAAAAATGCGCTTTTCTCAAAAAATACGGGACGCCGAAACAGATTGCCGACTCCTGGCTGCGGGAGGAAGAGAGCAGCGCCGTGAACCCTTTTGCCTGCAGCCTCTGCAGCCTCTGTACCGCCGTCTGCCCGGTTGATATTGACCCGCGGCAGATGTTTTTGGCAATGCGCTGCCAGGCAACAGCAAGGGATGCTTCCGTTCTGAAACCGCATAAACTCCTGCTCAATTTTGAAAGACGGGGGACCTCGAAACGCTATTCTTTCTATGGCCTGCCGCCAGGCTGTGACACGGTGCTTTTTCCCGGCTGCAGCCTGGCGGGATCGAGACCGCGGCGGGTCATGCAGCTTTTCGATTACCTGACGAACTCTATCCCGAATCTTGGTATTGTTCTCGACTGCTGCACCAAGCCTTCCCACGACCTTGGCCGGACCTCTTTTTTCCGGGCCATGTTTGGAGAAATGCAGCAGTACCTCGGCAGCCACGGGGTGAAAAATATCATTGCCGCCTGTCCGAGCTGCCATAGCGTATTTTCGCAATACGGCAGGAGTTTTAATCTTATCCATGTCTACGACCTCCTCCAGGAGCAGGATTTCCAGCCGGAAGCAGGTCTGCCCCCCGCCACGGTGACGGTCCAGGACTCCTGTGTCGCCCGTTTTGATACCAATATGCAGCAGCGGGTCCGCCACCTGATCAGGGCCCGTGGTGTAGCCTTGGAGGAGATGCGGCATCACGGCTCAAAGACGTTCTGCTGCGGCGAGGGTGGCGGAGCCCATTTTGTCGCTCCCGACCTGGCAGGCAGCTGGGCAAAAATCCGGCGCCAGGAGGCGCAGAACAGACGGATAATCGCCTTTTGTTCCGGCTGTGCCCATTTTCTGGGGAGGGTGACGCCAACAACCCACCTGCTGGACCTGCTTTTTGACCCGGCTGCGGCCCTTGCTGGAAAAATCCGGGTGGGACGCTCACCCT
>JAFDCC010000294.1 GCA_019312985.1 Deltaproteobacteria bacterium | reverse complement strand
GGCGCCTCCATGGGGTTTACCATCGAACTGCTGGAGCGCTACTATGACCTGGACTACCGGCAACTGTCCCTGCCGGATCGCCCCTTTTCCGTAACCTGCGGCGTCCTCGGCATGAGCCGGATCTTTGACGCGGTCGTCTCCGGCACGCCGGACGCAGAAGCGGTTGCCCGCTTTGTCATGGGGATCGCGCTAAACGCTTACAGGTTTGCGGGCTCACCGGAAAAACTTTACCTTTCCGGCGGCCTCTGCGACAACCCGCTCTTTGTCAAAAGTTTTCCCTGCGAGCTCGTGCCCCTCGGCCGCTTTGTCCTGCTGGAAGGTTTGGCGGCAATCGCCGGCAGGGATTGAATGGTGAATGGTAAATGGTGAACAGGGACGGTGTTATCGGCATAGAAAACTGCCAACGATTATCAGTCTACAAAACGACTGATGACTGACAGACACAAAGTTTAGAGGAGAAGATTTAAAAAAGGGCGTAAGGAGTGGGTCAAGGAAAAAATGTTTGACATCCCGGTCTGCCTCCCCTGTTCTGTCATCTCGACGGCCGCAGGCCGGAGAGATCTTAAAGCAGAGTCGCAGGCTTCAGACTTGAAGATTTCTCGCTGCGCTCGAAATGACACCTATTTTTCAAGAGAAAAAATGCTTATTTCTTATTGCTCATTGCGTAATGTCTGATTCCTGATGGTTGATTTGATCCCCCAGAAACCCGACAGCACCGTTTTCACCGCCCGCTTTTCTTCCTGGCAGGAGACAATCCCCGTTATCCTGGAGGCGGCGGATCTCTGCAGCCGCCTGGCAGGGGCGAAAAGGGTCATCATCAAGCCAAACCTCGTGGAGCCGCAACCGCCGCCCATTACCACCCCGGTCGAACTGGTTGCCGTTCTTGTCGATTACCTCGGAAGAGAATGCCCCGGCCTTGATATCGTCATCGGCGAGGGATGCGGTTCGGCAACACAAAACACAATGGAGGTCTTTAAAGCCCTGGGCTACGCCGACCTCGCAGCCTCAGGCCGCGCCACCCTCCTGGATTTGAACGAGGCCCCCCTCGTCCGCCTGGAAAACCCGGAATGCCGGCGCTGGCCGGTGATGCACCTGCCCGGGATTGTCTTTGAAAGCTTTCTTCTTTCGGTGCCGGTCTTGAAGGCGCACAGCCTGGCAGGGGTGACGCTGACCATGAAAAACATGGTCGGGTTGGCTCCCCCGGCCCATTTTCAGGGGGGCGGCCACTGGAAAAAGGCCTCCTTTCACACCGGCATCCAGGAAGCCGTCTTTGATCTCAATCGTTACCGGACACCTGATTTCACCCTGCTCGACGCCACGGTCGGCATGCAGGAGGCGCACCTCTGGGGCCCGACCTGTGACCCGCCGCCCAACCGGCTTGCGGCCGGGTTCGACCCGGTTGCCCTTGATGCCTATGGCTGCCGGCTGCTGGGCATCGACTGGCAGCGCATCGGCCACCTGGCCATGGCCCACAACAGGTTGGGATGCGCAGAGCCGCAGACTGTCAGCGAAATCTGAGCCACGGACACTCATGGCGGAAGAAAATCCGCAAGCGGCCTATTTGAATTCCCGGTGACAGGCTTTCATCCGGTACTGCAGATCCCGGATTTCGTGGCGCATCTGCTCCAGCTGCCGCTCCTTGACGGCGCGGACGAAGTTCTCCAGGTGATCCATGTACTCATCCATCGCCGTGCTCCACTCCGGGTCGACTGATTCGGCAAAGACCCTGGAAGTGGCAACAAAGTCATCCAGGGCCTCTTCAGCAGGAAACTCGCCTTTCCCGGCGGCCCGCACCACCTCCTTGAAGGATGATCCCATCCGCTTCTTGACCGCTTTCATGGACCTGTGCCACTGGGTGACCTGTTTTCTGTCCTCGCTGCTGTAGTCAGCAAGGGTGGACCAGTGAAAATTGAGCTTCAGGGCGATCCGCCCCTTCTTCTCCTTGAGCCGGATCTTTGCCTCGAAATTCTCCGGCACGGTCCATGTCCCCCTGTCAGAAGCCAGCTGCCCGCCGCGGATCTGTTCCGCCAGGTCCGCCAGGTAATCGGCAAACTCGTTCCTGTCAAATTCCTTTTCCATCTTGTCAGCCATTTCTCTTTCCCTCAGCATTTATGCTGCTTTTCTGTTTGCAAACTTATTCCTTGTCAGCACAGGGGGCATCTGCCGCAAAACCGGGAAGGCAAAGAACAGCGATCAGATCCAGGGTTTCAATTCAGGATATTTCGTATTTTACGCAGCAGGGCATTGGCCGAAAAGGGTTTGCGGATAAACGACTCAAAACTTTGCCCCTTGCCGTTGTGCGCCATTGACGGGCAGAGATAGCCCGACATGAAGAGGACATTGACGCCGGGGCAGCTTTCCAAAAGCTGCGCTGCCAGCTCCTGCCCCTTGATTCCCGGCAGAACGACATCGGTTAACAGCAGGTCAATCTTATCCTTGTGCTCTGCCGCAATTTCAATGGCCCTTTCGCCACTTTCGGCCGCAAGAACGGTGTACCCGAGAGGCTTAAGCACTTCTCGCAGAAGCTCAAGTATACCCGGGTCGTCATCAACGGCCAGCACTGTTTCCGAACCACGTAAACGCATTGTGTTTCAATCCATGACGTATCAGCGGAAGTTTTTCAGCGGTGTGCCGCTCCCGGCCCACCGGTTCTGCCTCGGCCAGGACCAATCCCAGCCAGCAGGCGGTTCCTGATATGGTTATCATACCAGGGTAAATGGGGCAATACAATCTTTTGCCGGAAAGGGTGCAAGCTGAAAAGAGCTCTGCCTGCTGCAGGAAAATAAGGAGTGGCGGTGAAACGAGGGTCAGCCGCAGCCCTTGGGCTGATGCGGCCGCCAAGCGTTTCTCTGCCCTGTCGCCGCGTTATTGACGATGGACCAGGCCGCTTTTAAAAAATCAAGTATAAGTTTAACAGAGATTGAACCCATAATAGATAAATTCACAGAAGGTTTTAAGATTCCTTTATCTAAGATTAAGAAAGCAACTAGTATAAAAAAAGGAAAAATTTATGTTGTAAAAATTGAAACT
>JAFDCC010000293.1 GCA_019312985.1 Deltaproteobacteria bacterium | reverse complement strand
TCATCTATCAGCATGACCGGAATGTCGTTGCGTATTTCGTAGACCAGGCGGCAGGTTCGGCAGAGCAGGCCGTCGTTGTCGGCTGACATTTCGACCGGGCCCTTGCACCTGGGGCACGCCAGTATTTCAAGAAGTTCCCTGCTTATCATCTCTGTTCCTCATTCGGTTTCATGCTGCCGGCTGGCCCTCGCCCTGCAGTTCCATGGCATCGTCCTTGAACTGCATGTCATAGAGCATTTTATAAACACCGCCGCGGGCGAGCAGTGACTCATGGGTCCCCTCTTCGACGATGGCCCCGTCCTGAATAACAATAATTCTATCCGCTTTCCGGATAGTTGACAAGCGGTGCGCAATGACAAATGTTGTCCGGCTTTGCACCAGGTTTTCAATGGCCTGCTGCACTTCCCGCTCAGACTCTGTATCAAGGGACGACGTCGCCTCGTCAAGGATGAGAATGGGCGCATTTTTAAGAATTGCCCGGGCAATGGAAAGCCTCTGGCGTTCGCCCCCGGAAAGACGGGCACCGGACTCGCCGATAACCGTTTCAAACCCCTGCGGCAGCGCCTCGATAAAACCGAGGGCATGGGCCGCGCGGGCCGCTTCCCTGATCTGCTCCCAGCTTGCATCAGCACTGCCGTAGGCGATATTGTTGCGCACCGTATCGTTAAACAGGATGGTCTGCTGGGTGACGATCCCTATCTGGCTCCGGAGTGAGGCAAAGGTCACATCCCTGATATCGGTCCCGTCTATCGTGATGGAACCACTGCTGACATCAAAAAAACGCGGGATCAGGTTGGCCAGTGTCGACTTGCCGCCACCGCTGGAACCGACCAGGGCCAAAACTTCACCGACCTCCACCTTCAGGTTGATGCCCTTCAGAACCTCGGTCTGCGCATCATATCGAAACCTGACATCGTTAAATTCGATCGCATTCCGGACCGGGGGAAGCACAGTGGCATCTGTTTTCTCAGCAACATCGGGCTGAACATCCAGGATCTCAAACACGCGTTCGGCGGCAGCAATTCCCTGCTGCAGCGTATTATTGACCGAACTGACCTTTTTCATGGGCTCATAGATCATAATCAGGGCAGTAATAAAGGAAAAGAAGGTGCCCGGCGTTGACTCGCCGGCCAGGACCTGGCTTCCCCCGTACAAGACGACAAGGGCGATGCCGACGCCGCCGAGAAACTCCATCAGGGGACGCGATATCGCAGTGATCCTGGTGTTCCGCATGACGATGACAAAGAGCTTGTCGAGCTTTTCTGCAAAACGGTCCACCTCGTGTTTTTCCATGCAGAAGGCCTTGACAATGCGGTTGCCGGTAATGGTCTCATAGAGGATATTGGATACCTCTGCTGTTGTCTGCTGGCTCCCCCGGCTCAATTTCCGGTGCCGCCGGCCGAAGTTGACAATGGGGTAGACGACCAGGGGCATCGACAGCATGGCAACCGAGGCCATCCGCCAGTCCTGGTAGAAAATGACCCCGATGAGAAAGAGTATCTGACAGGTGTCCTTCAGGATGCCGACAATAACACTAGAAACTGCTCCCTGGATGAGGGCAATATCAGAGATGATGCGCGATATCAGTTCACCGGTGGGCTTTTTGTGAAAAAAGGACAGAGGCAGCGACTGAATATGGCTGTAGAGAGTGTTACGCAGGTCCAGGATGACAGATTGCCCCACCTTTGCGAGGAGGTAATTGTAGACATAAGAAAAGAGTCCCTTGACGAGGAAAATCCCTAAAATAAGGAGGGGGACGAGCAACAGCATGGTCCGGTCCTGCTTGAAAAAGACCTCGTCCAAAAGCGGCTTCACCATGTAAGCCTGGGCCCCTGCCATTGACGCCGCGATGACCATGCAGACCATGGCAGTTGCGAGCCACCCCTTATAGGGTTTGACATACTGCAGTATGCGGGAAACGGTCCCCTGTTTCTTCATCTCATCCTATCCATTTACCTGCGGGCTCGCCGCCTTGCCCTGCTCCTATTGTTCCTGCGGCCGGATATTCCCGGGCATCATCCGGAAACATCTGCTTATAGTCAGGACTCGCAACATGGGCAAGTTTTTTTACAAAACAGTGACAAGAGCAATCATGCGGCATAAGGGATTGCCGCTATTCATTCCGGAGTGTGACAAGGGTAGCACCCCAGCCGCCGCCGCTTTCTCCGGCCAGCCGGTAACTTTCGACCTCCGGCAGTCTTCCCAGGATGGCATGCACCGTGCGGCGCAAATTACCGATGCCCTTGCCGTGGATTATGCGCACCCGGTAAATTTTCAGCCTGCGGCACTCCTCAAGGTAGTCGGGGATCAGGTATTTGAGGTCCCGGGGAGAAAAGTTGTGGAGGTCAAGCGTCCCGTCAATGGGCACCTGCACCGTTCTGCCATTATCCGGCCCACCCCTGTCAGCCATCCGGTGCCGCTCCTGCTCCAAGCATCTCCATGGCAATGTCTGCCGTCCGGCTCGAGGCCCCGGGCCGGCCGAGCATTGTACAGACCCGGGCCAACTCCTGGCGCATGGTTTCCCTGGCCGGGCCGCTCTGAAGCAGGGGGACGATTTCCCGGTGGATATGCGCCGGGGTTGCCCTCTTCTGCAGCAATTCAGGGACCACCTCCCTTCCTGCCACAAGGTTGACGAGCGAGGCGGACTGCACCTTGATAAAGGGCTTTGCCAAGAGATAGGTCAAAGCTGCCAGCCGGTAGCAAACCACCATCGGCACCCCGAGAATGGCCAACTCCATGGTCAGGGTGCCCGAGGCCGCCATGGCGGCATTACAGGCGGCCATGGCCGTATAGCGATCCTTTTTTATTACCCGGATATCGAGCTGGCGGGCATATTTCCCACCATGCAGTGTGACGTCATCCTCGCTCAGGGTCGAGGCGAGGGGCAGCAGGAAGACACCTTTTTCAATCTCCCTGTGCAGCATGGCAGCCGTCTCCAGGAAAAGCGGCAGCAGCCGCGCTATTTCCTGCCGGCGGCTGCCCGGCATGATGCCGATGAGAGGGGCATCCGGCCTAATATTGTTCTGCAGCCGAAATTCGGCCGGGGTTAATTCTGCCCGCACCTCACCGAGAAGGGGATTGCCTACAAAATCGACACTGATCCCGT
>JAFDCC010000292.1 GCA_019312985.1 Deltaproteobacteria bacterium | reverse complement strand
CGGCAGCCGGCCGGCGGGTTCCTCAGGCTCGGCGGGCTGCCCGGGATCGACTTGAATGCAGCACGCCCTCCATGGAGCTGCGGCACCGCCTCCAGCAGCCCCTCGGTATAGGGGTGTGTGCCCCCCCGGCGGAAGATCTCCACCGGGCCAAGCTCCACCAGCCGGCCGGCGTAGAGGACTCCAAGCCTGGTGGCCAGTTCAAGCAGAAGCGACAGGTCGTGGGTGATGAACAGGATGGCAAAACCCATCTCCTGTTGCAGCTGGAGGACCCGCTTGAGAATTTCACGTTCCACTACCACGTCGAGGGCGGTGGTCGGCTCGTCCATGACCAGCAGGGGCGGCTCCAGCGTCAGGGCAAGGGCAATTACCACCCGCTGGCGCATGCCGCCGGAAAGCTCATGGGGATAACTGTTGAGGTGCCGCGGGTCAATGTCGACCATCTTCAGGAGCTTCTCGGCTCGGGCGATCATATCGCCCCATTTCATTTCGTGACGATGGGAGGCGATGGTATCGAGAAAATGCTCCTTCATCGTCAAAACCGGGTTAAGGGCATTGAGGGCGCTCTGCATGACGATGGCAATCTTCTCCCAGTGCCACTGCCGCAACTCTTCACTTTGCATCCGTAAGACGTCCCGGTCCTCGAAAAGAACCTGGCCGCCGGAAATCAGGGCCGGTGGCCCGAGGATTCGCATGGCGGCCATGGCGGCGGTGCTCTTGCCACACCCTGATTCGCCGACAAAACCCAGGATTTCATCGCGCTGCAGTTCAAAGCTGATATCATCAACCGCCCGCAGCGGTCCCTCCGGCGTGAGATAGTCAACTTTCAGGCCGTCGACCCGTAACAGGCTCATGCCACTCCTCCCTTGACGACCGGGGTCGAACCGTCAACGGTTGCATGCTTTTTGAGTTTGCGCACCCAGAGCGACTCGGTAGCCAGCCGCGGGTTGGCAATTTCATCGACACCGAAGTTAACGAGCGTCAGCCCGAAGCCGAGCAGGGCAATACAGAAGCCGGTCGGCACAAAGGTCCACCAGGAGCCGAGCAGCAGGGCGGAATCGTTAGAGGCCCAGTAAAGGTTGGTTCCCCAGGTCACCTTACTGATGTCGCCGAGGCCAAGGAATTCCAGGCCAACCTGGGCCCCGATGGCATATATGGTTGCCCCGATGAATGAGGAGGTCATCAGCGAAAGCATGTTGGGGAGGATTTCGGCAGAAACAATGCGCAGCGGGGATTCACCTGAAACCTTGGCTGCAAGGACAAAATCGCGTTGGGACAGGGACAGGGTCTGGGCCCGCAGCACCCTGGCATTCCAGGCCCAGCCCGTCAATACCAGCACCGCCAGAATGGTCAGGGGTCCGGGCGGCAGCCATGCTGCAAGGACCACCATCAGCGGCAGGCCGGGCATGATCATGAAAACATTGATCAGGAGGGAAAGCAGGTCATCGGTGCGGCCGCCGAGATAGCCGGCAACGCCGCCGATGACGGCCCCGATTAGAACAACCAGGAACCCGGCTGCAAAACCAACCATCAAGGTTGTCCGGGTGCCGGCAACTGTCTGGGCCAGTACATCCTGGCCCTGCCCCGTGGTACCAAGCCAGTGTTCGGCGGATGGCGGTTGGTGGGGCATCGCAACAAAGTCCGTCGGATCCGGCACAAACCATTGGCCCGCCAGGGAAACTAGCACGAAGAATCCGACGATGCAGAGCCCGAGCCTTGCCTTGCGGTTGACGAGAAGATGGGAAAAGAGCTGGCGGATGTTCATCGGCGGGTCCTCGGATCAAGGATGAGGGTCGCAATGTCGACGAGCCAGTTTGCCCCGAGCACTGCCAGGGTGATGGTCAGGAAAAGGCCCTGCATCAGGGGGTAATCCTGCGCCCGCACCGCCTGCAGCAGCAGGTAGCCCTGGCCGGGATAGGAAAAGATGATTTCGGTGAGAAGGGCACCGCCGAGAACAAAACCAAGCGCCATGCCAAAGCCGGTGATGTTGGGCAGGAGTGCATTGCGGGCCGCGTAGCGGATCAGGACCTGCCGCGGCGGCAGGCCGCGGGCCCGGGCGTAGGTTATGTAATCGCTCCCCAGGATGCCGACCATGGTATTGCGCATCGCAAGCATCCAGCCGCCCAGGGAGGCGATCACCATGGTTGCCGCCGGCAGGGTCGCATGGTAGAGCGCGCCAAAAAGAAAAGGGAGGTTGAAACCCGGCGAGGTGCCTTCCGGGTAAGCATGCCAGAGCGGGAACCATCCAAGGCCGAAGCCGAAAACAAAAAGTGTCAGCATTGCCATCCAGAAATAGGGAAAAGCACCGAGCAGGGCAAGGAGCGGCGGCGTGACAGAGTCAAGGAAACCGCCGCGCCGCCAGGCGGCAAGGGCACCAAGGGAAGTGCCGATGAAAAAGGAGATTACCAGGGCCGAACCCGCCAGAAAGATTGACCACAAAAGACCGCTGGCGATGACATTGATCACCGGTTCTGGAAAGTTTGAGACGGAAATTCCCATGTCGCCGCGAAGCAGGTGTTTCAGGTAGGTAAAATACTGGCCCCAGAGCGGTGCATCGCTGATACCGAAGGTTTCGCGCAAGGCGCCAATGGACTCCGGCGACATCTCGCCCTTGAAACGGGCAAACATGATCTGGGCCGGGTCGCCGGGCATCAGGCGCGGGATGAGGAAATTGAGGGTAACTGCAATCCAGGCGGCGAGGGTATAGAAGCCGAGGCGACGGAGCAGGTATTCGATGGAGCGGTTCATTTTGTTTCCCCCTCCCGGCCCGGCGCCGGTTCCAGCCTGGTCATGATCATCAGCGGTTCCGGGGGATGATTGGGCGATAATCTGACATAGGGGTTGGCGGCGTTGGGCCAGCCGACGAAACGCCTGGTATTATACTGCCCCCAGGAGGGGTTCAGGAAAATCGGGATCGCCGGTGCCTCTTCAACGAAGATCTCCTGCAGGCGCAAGGCAATTTCACGCTGTTTCTGGAAGTCAACTGTGCCCTCGAAACGGGCAAGCAGTTCGTCGGCCTCTTTATTGCCAAAACGTTGCCAGTTGACATAGGAGGTGTCGCCAAAAGGCTTTACCGTTTCTGTTGCCATTATGCCCCGGAAAACCCTGTAGGGTGTCGGGCCGTCGTCGGCCCAGCCGATGGAAAGTTCGAATTCGCCGCGCTGCACCTTTTCAAACCAGCCGGTAAAGTCGTAGGCCTTGACCCTGGCGTCAATGCCGATTTCACGCAGATTGCGCGCTATCACCTGGCAGGCCCGTACCCAGTCCGACCAGCCGGCAATAACTGAAATCTCAAATGCCAGGGGTTTGCCGTTGCGGCCGGTCCGCATGCCGCTTTTGCCGCTCCGCCGGTATCCGGCTTCGTCAAGCAGTTTTTCCGCTGCCGCAACATCATGGTGGACCCAGCCGTCTCCCGGTTTTATGCCGGGGTGGCGCCACTTGGCGTAGCCCTCGGAAAGGCCGGTGGGTTCCGGCAGCAGGGTGTAGTTGTACATCGCTATCCGGTTGATCATCGCGCGGTCAAGCGCCAGGCTCAACGCCTTGCGCACCCGGACGTCACGAAACTCCTCCACCCACTGGCTGGGATACAGATACACGCTTCCCGCCACCGCGGGAAACCAGTAGCCATGGTGTTCGGGGTCCCTGGCAACAAAAATGCGGTCGATCGCCGGGACAAAGCTCCCGGCCCAGTCGAGTTCGCCATTGATCAGCGCCAGTGTCACCTGCTCATTGGTTGGAAATGCCGGGAAACGCAGGGCTTCGATCTTGGGGTAGCCGTCCTTCCAGTAATAGGGGTTCCGGCCCAGTTCATAAACCTGGCCCCCAAAGGAGAGAACCTCGGTAAAAGGCCCGGTGGCGACCGGGTTCGGGTTGGTGAATGTCACCGGGTCATCAAGCTTGCGCCAGATATGCGCCGGAACAATCGGCAGCTGGGCGAGCGACATCAGCCCGGGGCTGTATGGACGGCTGAACGTGAGCACTACCCGGTCCTCTTCGTCGAGCTCGACAGACGCCAGGTAATCCCAGAGGCCGCCGGTGTCGAGAGCCGGTTTTTCATGTAACAGGTTGAAGGTGTAGACCACGTCGGAAGCGGAAAAGGGGGTGCCGTCCGACCAGCGGACACCCTGGCGGATGGTGAAAATCAGTGCTTCAGCGCCGCCCTGCCATTCATAAGCGGTTGCCAGCCACGGGACATATTCGCCGGCCATGCGGTTGAAGATCATGAGGGGCTCGTAGATTCCGGCGCTTGTTCCCCAGCGGGCGACACCCATTGGCAGAAAGGGGTGAAAATTTCGAACCCAGGAACTCTGCTGCTCCTGGGCAACGGTCAACACGCCGGGACGGACATGGGACCGCTCTTTCCTGCAGCCGGAGACAACTGTGATCGCGAGGACTGCTATTACGAATGGGAGAATTGCCGCAAGGGAGCGCAGTTTTTTTCTGTCATGTTTTGATTTATAATAAGAGGTCATGAGCCTTGCTGTCAGGGGAAGGGTATGGTCAAATAGCTCATCTGTGGCAGTTCAATCTAGCAGTGCAGGTCTTGCCTGTCAAAATGTTTGTAACGGGCAGGGATGTGACATGCCTTCAATATTTCTTTCAGGAGGGTGACGCCGCTATACTATGAAAAGGCGCAAGCTTGGAGCAACCGGTATCGAAGTGTCGGAAATTTCCTTCGGGGCCTGGCAGACGGGGAACAAAAAAGACTGGGCGGCGATGGACGATAAAACCGCCTATGCCCTTGCCGAAGAGGCAATCGGCCGAGGGGTGAACCTCTTTGATACCGCACCTAATTACGGCGGAGGGAGGAGTGAGGCCCTCCTTGGTAAAATATTGCAAGGGCGGCGGCAACAGGTTGTTCTGGTCAGCAAGTTCGGGCATAAGCCAGACGGGACGCAGGATTATTCTGTTGAAGCTTTCCGGAAAAGCCTGGCAGGCAGCCTGGCCAGGCTCCAGACGGATTACCTGGATGTGCTGCTGGTGCATAACCCGCCCGCACGGATGTATGATGGTGATAACCCCGTCTGGGATGCCCTGGAGGCGGCCCGGCAACAGGGCAAGATCAGGTTCTACGGTGCAAGTCTCGATTTTGCTGCTGAAATAGAGGCGTGCCTCAACAATACCGGGAGCACGGTTGTCGAAATACTGTTCAATATCTTGCACCAGGATGCGAGGCGGGCTTTTCCCCTCGTGCGCAGGAAAAAGACAGGGGTTATCGTCAAGGTGCCCCTTGACAGCGGCTGGCTCACCGGCAGGTTCAATGCCGAAAGCTCTTTCGACGGGGTGCGGCAGCGCTGGTCAATGGGGGAGATAAGCCGGCGCGCCGGTTTGGTTGCCGCCCTTGACTGGCTGACCGCCGACGGTTCGAGTCTGGCTCATAAAGCGTTGTCCTATCCGCTTTCCTACCAGGAGGTGAGCTGCGTGATCCCCGGCATGCGGACCCGCGGCCAGCTGCTGGATAACCTGGCAGCAGCGGGATGCACCCTCACCCTTGGCGAAAGGGAGCGGCTGGAGCGATTCTGGAATGAATTTACCAATGCAGGCAAAAGCCTGTTGCCCTGGTAAAGGAAATTGGGGTCAGGCCACGTTTTTATTCCTTAACCCGCATCGGACTTTTCACCGGCTTGCATGCCGAAGGCCTTCAGCAGATTCATCGGTATTGGAAACACCAGGGTCGTGGCATTTTCATTTGAGATGTCGTTTAACGTCTGCAGGTAGCGGAGCTGCAGCGCCTGCGGATTTTTCGAAATGACTTCGGCTGCGGCCAGCAGTTTTTCAGAGGCCTGCAGTTCGCCTTCGGCATGGATGACCTTCGCCCGCCGTTCACGTTCCGCCTCAGCCTGTTTGGCAATGGCGCGGATCATGTTCTCGTTCAGGTCGATGTGCTTGATTTCAACATTTGTGACCTTTATGCCCCAGGCATCTGACTGCTTGTCAATGATTTCCTGCAGGTCGGCATTCATCTTTTCCCGTTCTGCCAGCATTTCGTCAAGCTCGTGCTGCCCCAGGACAGAGCGCAGGGTCGTCTGGGCCAGCTGGCTCGTGGCATTCAGGTAGTTTTCCACCTGAATAATGGCTTTTTCCGGGTCAACCACCCTGAAATAGAGGACAGCATTGACGCGGACAGTGACATTGTCGCGGGAGATGACATCCTGGCTCGGAATATCCATGGTGATGACCCGCAGGTCGACCCGCACCGCCTGCTGTAT
>JAFDCC010000291.1 GCA_019312985.1 Deltaproteobacteria bacterium | reverse complement strand
TAGCTCAGTCGGTAGAGCATCGGACTGAAAATCCGAGTGTCCCTGGTTCGAATCCTGGTCTCGGCACCATTGAACAACAGAGGGAGCTGCACCTTGCCTGCAGCTCCTTTTTTTATTGCCGGAAGAAGCATGGTTGCCGCCGGTTTCGGGGGAACAGGCAAGCTGTTTTTTCTTGACAGGAGAAAGGGAAGCGTGTATAGAGCACGCGCCCCGTATGAAAGAGCAATCCTAGGAAGCAGAGAAACTTTGCATGTAGACCTAAAGGCTGCCTAACAGGCTGATGCTTGTATTTTCAAGACTGTAACGGCAGCTTCTTCTTTTCGCTCACTTGCATAAAAGATGGAACAGGGTTGACGCCAGCTGCCGCCCGGCCTGAAGGGGGAGCGGGGTATCCGTTTTTGTGGCGCCCGGCGCCGGCAAAACACCAAGGATGCGGCACAATGGAAAAAGGTGTATTTTGGGTACGACTATGGTACCCGGTTACCATGAGAGGAATGTTTTGAGGAAGCAACAATGAAAGCGAATTTAGACATGTTACGAAATATTGGGATCAGTGCCCATATCGATTCCGGGAAAACCACTCTGACCGAGCGGATTCTCTTCTATACCAAAAGGATCCATGCAATCCACGAGGTGCGCGGCAAGGATGGCGTCGGTGCCAAGATGGACTCCATGGAGCTGGAAAAGGAAAGGGGCATAACGATCCAGTCGGCTGCGACCTACTGCCAGTGGAAGGGCCATGCCATCAACATCATCGACACGCCCGGCCACGTTGACTTTACCATCGAGGTGGAAAGGGCCCTGAGGGTTTTGGACGGCGCCGTCCTCATTCTCTGCTCGGTCGGCGGCGTCCAGTCCCAGAGTATAACGGTGAACCGGCAGATGACCCGCTACAAAGTGCCGCGCATTGTTTTTATCAACAAGTGTGACCGGACCGGCGCCAACCCCTACCGGGTCGCCCGGCAGGTCAGGGACAAGCTCGAGCTCAATGCCGTGCTGATGCAGATTCCCATCGGCCTCGAGGCTGAGCTGCAGGGCGTTGTCGACCTGGTAACCATGAAGGCCCTTTACTTTGAAGGCCCCAACGGCGAGGATATCAGGGAGGCGGCAATACCGGCCGAGCTCCTGGAAGAGGCGGAGGCAAAGAGGGAGGAACTTCTTGACGCCGCCTCGATGTTTTCCGATGAGCTTATGGAGGCCATCCTGGAGGGCACCCCCACCGAGAAGATGATCCGCGACGCGGTGCGGGCCGGGACCCTCAGCCTTGAACTGGTACCGGTTTTCATGGGTTCGGCTTACAAGAACAAGGGGGTGCAGGCCATGCTCGATGCGGTGACGGAGTACCTCCCCGCTCCCAAAGACATAAAAAATACGGCCCTGGACCTCAGGAACGGGGAAAATGAGATTACTTTAAGTCCCGACCCCGGGGCACCGCTTACCTCCCTGGCCTTCAAGCTTGAAGACGGCCGCTATGGGCAGCTGACGTATATAAGGATATACCAGGGGACCTTGAAAAAGGGCGACACCATTGTCAACAGCCGTGACGGTAAAAAACTCAAGGTGGGCCGCCTGGTCCGGATGCACGCCGACGAGATGGAGGACATCGAAGAGTCCGCCTCCGGCGACATTGTCGCCCTCTTCGGCATTGATTGCGCCTCCGGCGACACCTTTACCTCGCCGGACATTTCCGTTTCCATGAGTTCAATGCACGTCCCGGAGCCGGTAATTTCCCTGGCGATTATGCCGGTGGACAACAAGGCCCAGGTCAACATGTCCAAGGCCCTCAACCGGTTTACCAAGGAGGACCCGACATTCCGGACCTTCGTCGATCACGAAACCAACGAAACGATTATCTCCGGCATGGGCGAGCTGCACCTCGAGGTCTACATCGAGCGGATGAAGCGGGAATACCAGGCGGAAGTTCAGGTGGGCCAGCCGCAGGTCGCGTACCGCGAAACCATTACCCAGCTGTCAGAGTTTAACTACACCCACAAGAAGCAGACCGGCGGTTCGGGGCAGTTCGGCCGCGTCGCCGGTTTTATGGAGCCGATGGAGGAGGGCGAATACGAATTTGTCGACAAGATCGTCGGCGGGACCATTCCGCGGGAGTTCATCTCCTCCTGTGACAAGGGCTTCCAGAAAAGCCTTGCCAAGGGATTGCTTGCAGGCTCTCCCATCACCGGCGTCCGGGTGACCATCAATGACGGTGCCTCCCATGCGGTCGATTCGTCGGATGTGGCCTTCCAGCTTGCTGCCGTAGGCGCTTTCAAGGAAGGCTACCAGAAGGCGAAGCCGGTCATTCTCGAGCCCATCATGAAGGTTGCCGTGGAGGGACCCACGGAGTTCCAGGGTTCGGTCATGGGCAGCCTCAACCAGCGGCGCGGCATTATCGTCGGTACGGTTGAAGAGGGAAACTACACCTCGGTGGAAGCCGAGGTGCCGCTGTCAGAAATGTTCGGCTACTCGACAGCCCTGCGCTCCCTTACCCAGGGCAAGGCCGAGTTTACCATGGAGTTTGCCACCTACAAACAGGTGCCAAAGTCGGTTTCCGAGGAAATCATCAAGAAGTTCCAGGAAGAGAAACAGAAAACATAAAAACCATCAACTAACCACTAACCGCTATCAATTAACAAGTAACAGTTGCCTTCCAATATTAGAATCAGGTTTCAGGAGTTTGTATTATGCAGAAAGAGGATTTGATCAAGAAAAACCCGTTGCGTGTCCTTAACCCGCTCACCCCGGAAACGCTGCCTGATCACCGCATGGGATTGATTATGGCGCGGGCCGGGCTGGGCAAGACGGCCATCCTGGTCCAGATTGCCATGGACAGCATGTTGCGGGGCCAGAAGGTGCTGCACGTCAGTGTCGGTGAGGGGCTGGAAAAGGCTAAGGCCTGGTACGAGGACGTATTCAATTACATCGCGGAGGGATGCCGTCTCGATAATGCCGCGGAGATCGAGGAGGAGCTCATGCGCAGCCGCATGATCATGACCTTCAAGGAGTCGTCCCTGAGCAGGCCGAAGCTGGAAGAGCGTTTGAACGACCTCATCTCCCAGAATATTTTCCGGCCGGACGTCGTCCTCGTTGACGGCTATGACTTTGCCGTGTCAGACTATGATTCGGTCATGGACCTGAAGGAAATGATGGCGGCCATGAACGTCCAGGGGTGGTTTTCCGCCCTGCGGCATAGGGAAGACGAGCGCGTCAGCGCTGCCG
>JAFDCC010000290.1 GCA_019312985.1 Deltaproteobacteria bacterium | reverse complement strand
TTCCACAATTTCCTGTTCCTCTCTATTGCTCAATCTGCCAAAAGAGGCGCCTCTAACTCCTCAAAAAACCACGCTTTTCGGCAAATATTAAATTTGTATTAAGATTATATGGGGTTATGAAGCAGGGTGGGAGGTTTCTGAAAAGTTGTTAATAAAAATTAAATCTCCATATCTCCCGTTTTCTCCCGTTTTCTCCCAAAAACTTATTTTTCCCTTTTTTTGACTAAAAAGTAAAAAAATTTTTTCGCACCGTTTTTTTACCAAGGGAAATGCCACAGCGTGGCATTTCCTCCGAAACCTTCTCCAGAAGCGGCTCCTTGCATTGTTGCTTCATTTTTTTGATAGGAAAAAAGGAGGGCCGTTCCCCCCGGCCCCTCCCCCTTCTGGGCGGCAAAATACCAGGCAAATCGATTCCGCCGCCATGCCCTTTCAGACAAGGGCACGGGCAAGGGTGAAGACTGTCACTTCGGCCGCTCGGTTCCCGGCCAGGGTTTTGGCGCACTCGTTCACCGTGGCGCCGGTGGTAAAGACATCATCCACCAAAAGAATCCGTTTATTCCGCACCTTCTCAGGCCTGCGGACCCGGAAGCTGTTCCGGACATTACCTCGCCGTGCCGCGCCCTGCAGCCCGGTCTGGGGCCTGGTCCAGACATGCCTTTCCAGGAGGGATGCCGCTATTTTTTCCTTCCAGGCGGGGAATATCTGCCGGCACAGCACAAGGGCCTGGTTAAAGCCTCTCCGGCGCAGGCGGCGGACGTGGAGGGGCACCGGCAGCAGCAGGTCCGGCTCCGGCAGCGGCTGCTCCTGCAGCCACTGTTGTGAAAGGGCCGCAAGGGTTTTGACCCCGTGCATCCTGCCGCCGTACTTGAACATCTTGATGGCTTCCGACACAGGCGGCTGATAGCGGACAGCGGCCCGGGCCCGGGTGAAGTGCCAGGGATGGACGAGGCAGGTGCCGCAGAGGTGGCTGTCCCCGGCAGCAGCCTCAAATGGCAGGCCGCACACGGTGCAGCACGGTTGCCGCAGGAAAGAGACATCCCCCAGGCAGGCGCTGCAGTAGGAAATTTCCCGGCGGCCGTCGAGTCCGGCACCGCATCCGAGGCACGCCGGGGGGAACAGGATCTCCCCCGCCGCCAGGAAAAACTCCCTGAACCCCGGCCGGATGCGGACTACCCCATATTGCCGATAATGGCATCGGCAAAGGCGGAACATTGCAGTTCCGTCGCATTCTCCATGAGGCGGGCCAGATCGTAGGTCACCGTCCGGTTGCTGATGGTTTTTTCCAGTGCTTCCTGCACCAGCGACACCGGCTCATTCCAGCCGAGGTATTGGAGCATCATGACACCGGAGAGCAGGAGCGAGCCGGGGTTTACCTTGTCGAGACCGGCATACTTCGGGGCCGTGCCGTGGGTTGCCTCGAAAACCGCGTAGCCGTCGCCGATATTTGCGCCGGGCGCCATGCCGAGGCCGCCGACCTGGGCCGCCAGGGCGTCGGACATGTAGTCGCCGTTCAGGTTGGGCATTGCCAGAACTGAGTACTCGGCGGGCCGCAGCAGCACCTGCTGGAACATGGCGTCGGCAATGCGGTCCTGAATGACAATCCGGTTATCCGGCCTCCTGCCGTCGTACCTGTCCCAGAGCTCCTGCTCGGAAATGGTCACATCACCAAATTCCTCCCGGGCAAGTTCGTAGCCCCAGTTGCGAAAGGCGCCCTCGGTAAACTTCATGATGTTTCCCTTGTGCACCAGGGTAACAGAGGGTTTGTTGTGGTCTATGGCATAACGGATGGCCTTGCGCACCAGCCGCTTGGTCCCGAAACCGCTTATGGGCTTTATGCCGATGCCGGAATGGGGCCTGATGTCCTTCTTCAATTCGCTGCGGATAAACTCGATGATCCGGTCCGCCTCGGGGCTGTCTGCCTGCCACTCGATACCGGCATAGACATCCTCGGTATTTTCGCGGAAAACCACCATATCGACCCGCTCCGGGCTTTTTACCGGGCTGACAACCCCCCGGTAGTACCTGACAGGCCGGACGCAGGCATAAAGGTCCAGCACCTGGCGCAGGGTAACGTTCAGGCTGCGGATACCCTCGCCCACCGGGGTGGTGAGGGGCCCCTTGATCGCCACGACGTTCTCCCGGATGGCATCGAGGGTTGCCGCCGGCAGCCACTCACCGGTACGGTCTTTGGCCTTTTCGCCGGCAAGGACCTCGAGCCAGGCAATTTCCCTCTTGCCGCCATAGGCCTTTTCCAGCGCCATGTCAATGACCTTGCGGCTTGCGGCCCAGATGTCCGCACCGATACCGTCGCCTTCAATAAATGGAATCACCGGCCTGTCCGGCACATTTATTGACCCGTCTGCATTAATGGTAATCTTTTCAGCTGTCACAATCCTGCCTCCTCTCTATTTCTGATTATTGTCGGGGCGGCTCCCAAAACAACCGCGCCCAGCATTGTTTTTGATGCCCGGCAGACGCATGGTACCAGGAACTGTCCCCTTTATCCACCCAACATACTGCCAGCATAGTGCCTGCATCAGGCTGTTCTATGCTCCCGTGAGTCCCTCGAGCCGGAGGGGAACTGAAGCCGCTTTAATACTTTTTTTCAATGGTTTTTTTCTCAGACCCCTTTCCCGTCAATCAGGGCAAGGAGCTCGGCTGTTATCCGCTCCATGAGGCCGCGGTCGCCGCGGCTCTCGACATTGAGGCGCAGCACCGGCTCGGTGTTGGACTTGCGGACGTTCACCCGGAAAGACCCACAGGTAATGCTCAGCCCGTCGGTGCGGTCCTTGTCGCACCCCATGCCCTGGAAATGTTTTTCGATGGCAGCCACCACACCATCCGGATCGGGAACCTTGCGGTTGATCTCGCCGCTCACCGGGTAGCGGGCAATACGCTCGGCAACCATTGCGGACAGCGGCATGTTCGTGCGGCTCATAAGCTGCCAGACCAGCAGCCAGGGGATCATGCCTGAATCGCAGTAGTTGAAGTCGCGGAAATAGTGGTGTCCTGACATCTCGCCCCCATAGATGGCCTCCTCCTGCCGCATAATTGCCTTTATGAAGGCATGGCCGGTCCTGGCCATTACCGGGATGCCGCCGGAGTTGAGAACGATCTCCTGGGTGTTCCACACCAGCCTGGGATCATGAATGATTTTGCGGGATCCCCGGTTGCGGCGCAGCATTTCATCGGCCAAAAGCCCCACGAGGTAATAGCCCTCGATGAAACCGCCCTCTTCATCAAAAAGGAAACAGCGGTCAAAGTCACCGTCCCAGGCAATACCGATATCGGCCCCTGCCTCGATGACGGCGCGCGATGTCATCTCCCTGTTTTCCGGGAGCAGCGGGTTGGGGACCCCGTGCGGAAATGTGCCGTCCGGCTCATGCTGCAGCCTGACAAGGGTGATGGGCAAACGCTTTTCAAGAAGGTCAATGATCGGGCCGGCGCTGCCGTTGCCGGCATTGACCACGGCTTTCAAGGGTTTCAAACCCGCCGCCTCGACATAGCCGAGGATGTGATCAATATAGCGGTTTCGTACGTCGACCCGGCGAACGGAGCCGGCGGCGGCGCCCGCCTGCACCGTCCCGGTGCGCACCATTTCCTCGATATCCAGCAGGCCGTTGTCGCTGCTGATGGGCCGTGAGCCGCGCCGGACAAACTTCATGCCGTTATACTCTGCCGGGTTGTGGCTGGCGGTCACCATTATGCCGCCATCGGCATGCAGCGCCCCCATGGCAAAGTAGACCTCTTCGGTACCGCAGAGGCCGATATCGAGGACATCTGCTCCGCCGCCGGCCAGACCCGAGGACAACGCTTCCTTCAAACCCGGGCTGGACAGGCGGCAGTCGCAGCCGACAACCACCTCCTGCGCCCCGAGGAAGGCGGCGAAGGCCCGGCCGATTGCAAAGGCGACATCCTCGTTAAGCTCATCAGGGATGCGGCCCCGGACATCATATGCCTTGAAGCACCCGAGCCTTTTCATTTCGTCATTCTGCATGATTCACATTTCCCGCACGTTATCCGGACTCTGAAAAAAGGTTGTTCCTGTTTAATTTTTCATACCGCAATCCTGCAGGCATGGCAAGAATTACCGCAAGCGGCACCGTTGAAGCTTCAGCTTGACTTCATATAATAGAGAGGGTAAAAACTGTGGACATGCATGCTGCAGAACAGCCCGGGACCGGGGCGTGGTCCCCGGCTGCCCGTTGGAGTGAACAGGGAATACCTGCCGCTCGCCGGGCATAGAAAAAACCGGACAGAAGACATCATGGGCAATTCCGAAACACCAGCAAAAATCAGCGGTCTGCTTATCGGGGGCTCCGGCCTCATCGGCGGCTACCTGCTTCATTATTTCAAAACCAGAACCCCCGAGGTTGATGTCAGGGCGCCCAATAGCAAGAAGCTCAGCCTCCGCGAGCTTGGCGACATCACTGATTATTTCAAGAAACACAAGCCTGATTTTGTCATCAATACGGCCATCACGGCCATCCGGAGCGATGCCCTGCTCTCCTACGAGGTCAACTACCTCGGCAGCATCAACCTGGCCAGGGTTGCCCTGGCCCTCGGCATTCCCTACATCCACATCAGCTCGGCGGCGACCCTGCCGCCCGGCGACAACCTCACCGAGG
>JAFDCC010000289.1 GCA_019312985.1 Deltaproteobacteria bacterium | reverse complement strand
AGCGGCAGCGAAAAAGATCCCAAGGCGGTGGAGCTGACCCACCACAATATCTACTTCAACATTGCCAGCATCTCCGAACGCTACCATCTCAACGAAAACGACTCCTTCCTGGCCAACCTCCCCTATTTCCACGTTTTCGGGCTCACCGCGAACCTCTGGGCGCCCTTCTACCACGGCATGACCATCATCACCTACGCCAATCCCATTGACTACAGGAAGGTATGCGAAATTGTCCGGGACGACAAACCGACCCTCATGGTCGGCACCCCCAGTTTCTTCTGGGGCTACCTCCGCAAATCGGAACCGGGTGATTTTGCCAGCCTGCGCCTGGCGCTGTGTGGCGCGGACAAGTGTCCCGATGCCCTGCGGGAGGCCTTTATCGAGAAACACAACATGGTGCTCCACGAGGCTTACGGCGTAACCGAAACCTCGCCCGGCATTTCCGGCAACTCGGAAGAGTCCAACAAGCCGGGAAGCGTCGGCCTGCCCTTCAAGGGCGTGGAAGTCAAGATCATTCACTTCCAGACCGGCGAAGAATGCGGCATCGGGGAAAACGGCAAGATCCTCGTCCGGGGCGAGATGGTGATGAAGGGCTATTTCAATGATTTTGAAGAGACATCTTTGCATATGCGCCACGGCTGGTACGACACCGGCGATATGGGCTACCTGGACGAAGACGGTTATCTCTGGCATGTCGGGCGCCTGAAGCGCTTTGTCAAGATCGGCGGCGAAATGGTCTCCCTTATCCGGGTGGAGAACTCCCTGGAAAAATACCTGCCAAAAGACGTTCTCTGCTGTGTAGTCGATGTCCCGGATGCCATCAAGGGGGCCCGGATCGTTGCAGCGGTAACCGAACCCATTGATGAAAAGAAAACCATGAAAAAAATGGCGAACGACCTGCCGAAAATAGCCCTGCCGAAGATTTTTACCGTGATCGAGGAATTTCCCAAGATGGGCAGCGGCAAAATCGACTTTCGCACCGTGACGAGCATGGTGCGCCAGATACTGAACGACAGGAAAAAATAAGCTTCGCCCAATGGCATACCCTGCTGCAGTTTTTTTCGTCCCTGCCCGCAGAAACTTTTTATTGCCCTCCAGGCTCCCATTTATCCCAACATATTGGGGCTGAACTCTACCGGCACCACCACATCTTGCATAAAGACAAACTTTTAAAATAACCGCAAAACAGCCATATAGTCAAAAAAGCTAAAAAATACCTTGACTTTTGCCAGCACAAGGCTCACCATGGGGACCGGAGAAGGGGCTTTCTTTCCAAGGTTACCGATTCAGCGTACACCAGTCATTTCCATGCAAAAATCTGCAGTTTTTCCAACTTTCATAGTCGCACTTGCCCTGCTTTTTCCGGTTGTCGGGCAATCTGCCGACAGGTCCGTGACTTCACGCGGGCCGGTTCTTCTTGCTTCGACCCACAAGTTCGCACCGGAGAAGAATCGTCTGGAAGAGGTCCGGCAGGAGATCATCGCATCTTCCAGGCCGACGCCGGTGGAATCCCCCGTCCTCCTCAACCGGGTTGCCGACACGAAAAAAAAACCGGCCCGTTTCGTCGAAATTTCTGACAGCCTGTTCCGCAAGAAACTTTCCGCCCGCAGTGCAATTATCCTTGATGCCGCGACCGGAAAGGAAATTTACGCCCATAATCCGGACCGGCCGGGACAGCCTGCCAGCACCATTAAGGTTCTCACCAGCCTCATTGCCATCGATTACCTGAAAAACAGCACCCTTGTGCCGGTATCCGACCGGGCCGCCGGCATGCCTCGCTCCAAGATATATATCCGCAAGGGCAGGTCCTACTATGCCGAGGACCTGATTAATGCGGTGATGCTGGCTTCGGCCAACGATGCCAGCGTAGCCCTGGCAGAGAAAATCGGCGGCTCTTAATCAGGTTTTGCCAGATTAATGACGAAGAAGGCCGGTGAACTGGGGGCGAAAAAAACAGTCTGTAAAACAGCCTCCGGCCTCACAGCCAAAGGCCAGCAGACAACCGCCAGGGACCTGGCAGTAATTTTCAATGAGGCCATGAAAAACCAGGAGTTTGCCGAAAGGATGAAACTCCGGAAGGCAAAAACCTCGTACGGCAAGACCCTGCAGAGCCACAACAAGGCCCTGTGGCAGATCGACGGGACCCAGGGCGGCAAGACAGGCTATACCTGGGCCGCCAAACAGACATACGTTGGAAAATTTTCACGCAACGGCGAAGAGATCCTCGTCGCAATCCTTGGCAGCCGCAGCATGTGGAGCGATATTGCCCGCCTTGTTGAGTACGGCTTCAACAAAAAAGCGCAGCTGCAGATGGCAGCCAGGCAAAAGACCAAACCGGAGACAGCGGCAACACCGGAACCTTTCAAGTCTGCTCTCGTCGTCCTCTCGGACAGCAAAAAATCCGAAAAGTTGTAAAATCGTACTCACTTCCCGATTAATCCCTTTCTTCTTTGCCCCCCATTTAATAGTGTAACCCTGGGAATGCACCCGTATTGCGGCCGGCCATCTTTTGCCCGGAACCTACCGCCAGGAGAGGAAGCACATTATGACAGAGAAAGAGTCGGTACGGCGGGAGTGGCAAAGCAGGCTTGCCGCCGGAGCAGCTGCCGCCGGCTGGGGCAGGGCAGCGGAATTGTTGCGGCGCCAGCCATCATACCAGGAGGCTGCCACCGTCTTTGCCGCCCCGGGCGAACCACTCCGTCAGGCCCGCATCAACTGCCTGGCCGACGGCAAGAACCTTGTCATGCCCGCCCCGTCGCTGCGGGAGGGCTTTTACCTTTTGCCGGCCCGGACAATTTCCTTCAAAGACATTGCGGCGGCAGTAACATTCAAGGGTTTGCCCCGCTACGGACGTTTGCTTAAAAACGAAGCCATTGGCGATCTCTCCGTCGACCTCCTTCTCACCGATGCTGTCGCAGTGGACGCTGAAGGGGGGCGGTTGGGAGACGGCAGGGGTTTTTTTGACCTGTGCTGCGCCCTGCTCCATGAGCTTGCCGGCCTGGCGGAAAACCCCGCTGCCCTGGCGTTCATCCGCGAAGATCAGGTTTCCGCAAACCTCCTTCCCCAGGACAGGTGGGACATAAAGATGACCGGTGTGGTGACGCCGGTGGGCACGCGTATGTTTGGTTCCCGGCTGCAGCCGGCCCCAGTCTTCTGGGACCAACTCACCCGGGATCAGATCAAAAGAATTGACCCCCTGTGGAAGATCCGGAGTGCCAATAAAAGGAGTTGAAGCCCGGGCGCAGGACTGCGCTGCACCGCTAGCCGTTTAAATCCCGGCAGACCCGGCCAAAGCCGCCGGGGTTAAAGCCGGAAGCCCAGAAGACCCGGACCTGGGCATAATCCACAAACCAGTGGCCGCCGGGATCCCTCCTGTCAACTGTAAAGACAAAGGGCTGACCCGGCGAAAAACATGGATGCAGCTAAAGCTCCCTGCTGTTTTTTGTATATACCGCAAGGGACAGGGCCTCTTCAAAGGTCGGCAGCCGCCAGTCATGGTAACCGGCAAAACCGGTCCGGTTCAGTTCGGCAACCCACTTCTGTATGGTGCGGATT
>JAFDCC010000288.1 GCA_019312985.1 Deltaproteobacteria bacterium | reverse complement strand
CCCAAAACAGCCAGGACAGCAAGCAGGGTAATACCCAGCCCGATCAGACGGTTGCGGGCCCGTATCTTTTTCTTTATCTGTCTTACTGGTAGGAGATTAATATGGACCATGCCTGTCTCACAACTCCGAAGGTCTGATGGCGAGCCCGAGTGCAATTGCCATTTCCGGGCCAATATAGTGCAGATACTCGTCGTCGATATTTTTGCTGTCCGACATGATTTTTCTAAACGGGTTCAGCGTTTCAACCTCCAGGCCGATCTCCTCGGCAAAAAACTGGTCAAGACCCTGGATTCTGGAGCCGGCGCCGCTTAAAATAATCCTGCTCAGGGCGATATCGGGATTGTTGCTGTAGTAAAGATCGATGGCCTTTTTCAGTTCAAGGGCCCACTGGGTGCAGGTATTGGCAAATATATCATCCAGTTCCTCCTGCTTTTCCTCAACATCCTCATAGCCTATTTTTAGCCCTTCGGCCTCATCAAAGGAAATGCCAAACCGGTTCTGGATGTGGTCGGTCAGTTGCCGGCTGCCGACAACTACATCCCTGGCCAAAACGGATATACCCTGGGAGACGATATTGATACTCATCTTGGTGGCGCCGATATCTACCAGGGCAACGTTATCATCGAGGCCGTAATTCTCGTCATAGATGTTTTCCAGGGCAAAGGCGCCGATGTCGACAAGAACCACATTGAGGCCGGCGGACTGGAGCATGGAAAGGTAGCCGTCCACAACCTCCTTTTTGGCCGCGACCAGCATCACATCGGTCCGGTCATACTCTTCGGTGTTTGTGTGCAGGTTCTGGTAATCCAGGTAGACCTCGTCGATATCAAAGGGAATGTACTGGCCGACCTCTGCCTGGATGTACTCCTCAAGGTCATTGTCATCCATGACGGCGAGGTTGATCTTTTTGACAATGACAGAGTAGCCGGATATGGAGATTGCAACCTTTTTGTCCTTTATCTTCAGGTTGTTGATGAGGTTTGCGATGGTTGCAGCAACCTCTTCGGGCTCCTGCAGGATGCCGTCTTCCACCGCTCCCTCGGGAAGCTTTGCCGTCCCAAGGGTAACAAGCTTGAATGAGTCGCCCGCCCTGACAACCTTGCACACCTTTATGGCATGCGACCCGATATCGAGGCCGATGGGGAACTGCTCTTTTTTGGATGAAAACAGTCTACGTGATGGAGATTTAGACTTGGAAAGAGGTAAACCGCCCATAGTTCACCATATATGGAAGTTTGTTTTTTGACTGCCCTGTGAATCAAAAACCATATGGGGACAAAATTCAAGCATCTTTAATATATATCTTTCACTATATATATCTTTCACTGTGTTGGTCCCCACACAGCTTTCCTTACTAAAGGACATAATTTTACCTTGCCTGTCAAGGGAAATCTGCTCAAACAGCCGTTTTGCTTATAAAAAACTATTGGTTGAAAGGCTGCTTTCCGGAAGAGGCCGCATCCCGGACCCGTAATTCCTGTACTTCCTGCTGCAGCTTCCATGTGCAATTTTCTCCTTCTGAACGGGCTCTTCATTACAAACGTTTTCCTGTATTACAATAACCGTGCCAGCATGCTCAACTTATCGTCACTGCTGTTGAAATAAGTGCCGCCAAGGGGTGCGGCACAGAAAAAAACAAGCCGCAACCTTTTGTTATGAATGCTTTTTTCTGTTTTCCGTTTCAAGGCCCACCCGCCGCCGCCGGTCTTCCCTATGCCGGGAGGTTTTACGAAGACCTGCCCTGCGGGCGGGCTGGTTCCCTGCCACAGGGTAAACCTTTTTTACGGTGCATCCACGGCACCCGAAATCACTGCAACCTTCGTTTACGCATGCCCCGCCGAGGGGTCTGGAAAAATGTTGACCGCCCGTTTCAAAGCAGGCCATAAAGCCGGCAGAGGCTTTCCGCATAAAACCGGAACGGACCGGTTAAAATGCGCCCCGCCGTATTCCTTCTTGTTTTTTGGCTTGATCTGGTTTAAAACTTTGCCGATTTTAATGCTCCCCGCAGAGCACAGGAGACCCGCCCTTGTCAAAGAGAAACCGCAGCCCGAAACAAAAATCGACCCTCAGGGAATATGCCGAAGCAATTCTCATCGCGCTGCTGCTTGCCCTTTTTATCCGCACCTTTGTTGTCCAGGCCTTCAAGATTCCCTCCGGCTCCATGATGAACACCCTCCTGATCGGCGACCACATTCTCGTCAACAAGTTCATCTACGGCGTCAAAAATCCCTTTACCGGCACCACCTGGATCCCCTTCAAAAACCCGCAAAGAAAAGACGTTATCGTCTTCAAGTACCCGGTAAACCCGAAGCAGGACTATATCAAGAGGGTTGTCGGCGTTCCGGGCGACACCATTGAAATCCGAGACAAAAAACTCTATGTCAACGGCGAGCTTCAAAACGAGGAGTACGCCATTTATCTAGACAGCAGGGTTATTCCCGGCAGTGTGCAGAAGCGTGACAACATGGACCCGATAACGGTCCCGGAGCAGTCCCTGTTTGTCATGGGCGACAACAGGGACAACAGCTATGACAGCAGGTTCTGGAACTTTGTCGACTTCAGTGCCGTCAAGGGAAAGGCCTTTATCCTCTACTGGTCGTGGGACAGGGAAAACTTCTCCGTCCGGTGGAACCGGCTCGCCGACCTTGTCAACTGAGCACTCCCCGTTTAAGAGAAAACGGGAGTTATGCCGGGCTGTTCAGGAGTTTTTTGCTGCATTTGCTTGACTTTTTCCCTCGCTTGTTATCCAATGAAGCGATTCCAATGAAATGAAACGTTTCGACAGGGCTTAAGCAAAGGATCAGGATGAGCAGCACGTATCTTTTCGGCCATAAAAACATTCTCGGCCTCGATCACCTTTCTGTCCCCGACATCGAGCACATCCTCAATACAGCAGAATCCTTCAGAGAAATTTCACACAGAGCCATCAAGAAGGTACCGGTCCTGCGCGGCAAGACTGTCGTTACCCTCTTTTTCGAGCCGAGCACGCGAACCCGCCTTTCCTTCGACATCGCCGCCACGAGGATGAGCGCCGACACGTTCAGCATAGCCGCCTCGACCAGCAGCACGACGAAGGGGGAAACCCTCGCCGACACTGCGAGAAACATCGAGGCCTTGGCGCCTGACATTCTCGTCATGCGGCACCCGAGCTCCGGCGCCCCCCATTATCTGACAAAACACATCAAGACCTCGGTCATCAACGCCGGCGACGGTACCCATGAACACCCCAGCCAGGGGCTGCTCGACCTTATGACGGTCAAGGAGCACAAGGGGAGGATCGCCGGGCTCAAGGTCGCGATAATCGGCGATATCAGCCACAGCCGGGTGGCACACTCGGACATTATCGGCTTTGCCAAAATGGGGGCGGAGGTCTTTGTCTGCGGCCCGGCAACCCTCATTCCCCGGGAGGTGGAAAAACTTGGCGCCACTGTCTGCAGCTCCGTCGAAGAGGCAGTCAGGGACGCCGATATCGTTATGCCCCTGCGCATCCAGAAAGAGCGGCAGGCCGACCCCCTGATCCCCTCTTTCCGGGAGTACGCCGCCTGCTTCGGCATCAACCGGAAGATACTCGACACCGCCAGGCCAGACGCCCTTCTCATGCACCCGGGCCCCATAAACAGGGGGGTGGAGCTGGCCCCCGACGTGGCGGACAGCCCGCAGGCGGTAATTTTGGACCAGGTCACCAACGGGGTCGCCATCCGCATGGCCTTGATGTACCTCGTTTTAGGAGGCGAATAGGATGCCCTTCCCACAGGCGGTTCTTCTCAAAAACGGCAGGATCATCGACCCGGCAAACGGGCTCGACAAAAAGGGCAGCATCCTCGCTGAAAAAGGCAGGATCAAGGCCATATTCACGCCACGGCAAAAAACGCCGCTGCTGCCCAAAAGACTGCTGACTCTTGACCTGAAGGGCAAGTGGGTTGTCCCCGGCCTCATCGACATGCATGTCCACCTGCGGGAGCCGGGGGAAGAGTACAAGGAAACAATAGAGACAGGCACGAAGGCCGCGGCGGCAGGAGGCTTCACCGGGGTTGCCTGCATGCCCAACACCCT
>JAFDCC010000287.1 GCA_019312985.1 Deltaproteobacteria bacterium | reverse complement strand
TTTCTCCATCCTCATCCTCTCCTTTCTCCTTGCCGGCCTTTTTCAGCCGGTTTTCAGGCTGCTGCACGAGCGGTTCAAATTTTCCGGCCAGTTTTCCTCCCTGGTGACCTGCGGGCTCATTGTCATCGTGGTCTTTGTGCCGCTCACCCTCTTTGTCCTTGCTTTATCCCGCGAGCTTCTCGGCCTCTATCCATTAATAAAGGGGAAGAACCTCGCCCTCCTGATGCAGCAGCTGCTGGAGGAGAATGTCACCGTCATCAAGCTCAAGGAGCTGTTTGCCGGCTTCGGGGTGGAGCTGCACCCTGAAAGGTTGACGGCATCCTTTTCCGAGCTCGGCAAGACCGCCGGCCTCTTTCTTTACAACCAGGCGAGCTTCTGGGCCGCCAATATCATGAACTTTGTCTTCAGCTTCTTCATGATGATCGTCGTTATCTTTTTCCTCCTCATCGACCAGGAGAGCTTTTTCAGCTACATCCTCGATCTTTCGCCGCTGCCGGACCAGCAGGAGCGCCAGCTGTTCCGGCGCTTCGAGGAGATTGCCAAGGCGGTTCTTGTCGGCAACGGCCTGTGCGGGCTGCTTCAGGGTTTTCTGGGCGGCGCCGTGTTCTTTTTCTTCGGCATCGGGTCCCCCATCCTCTGGGGCGGCATCATGGCAATTCTCGCCTTTCTCCCAATCGTCGGCATCGGCCTCGTCCTGGTGCCGGCTGCCCTCGTTCTCTTTCTGAAGGGAAGTGCAGGCCTTGCCGTCTTCATGCTCTTTTTCTACGCCACCCTTTCCTTTTCCGTGGAATACCTGCTCAAGCCGTGGATGGTGGGGGAACGGGTCAAGATGCACACCCTTCTCGTCTTCCTCTCGATCCTCGGCGGCCTCAGCGTCTACGGCGTTCTTGGGATCATTTACGGCCCTCTCATTGTCACCATGTTCCTTTCCCTGGCAGAAATTTACCGCAAAAGCTACAGCGAACACGTGCGCAAGGCTACCTGCTAATAGGCGGGGCGGCGGGGTAGAGGGCCTGCGGGAGGGGTTTTCCGGGCCATTAGGCTTGCAGCAGGGATTGCACAAAAAAAGGGGCCAGGCATAACACCTGGTCCCTTGAATTTTCTGGCTCCCCGGGCCGGACTCGAACCAGCGACAGGGTGGTTAACAGCCACCTGCTCTACCAACTGAGCTACCGAGGAACAGTAAGCGAAAGCGGATTCTATAGTATAAAAACCGCACTTCGTCAATACCCTGACAGCAAAGAAATCTAAATCTTTTTCCTGCCGAGTTCAACCTTTTTCCTTGACGCCAAACAGTCCCGGATGGTACTAAATTTGGTCTTTGACACCCCTGTGCGGGTCGGGGCGTGGCGCAGCCTGGTTAGCGCGCCTGCCTTGGGATCAGGAGGTCGCAGGTTCAAATCCTGCCGCCCCGACCATTGTTTTTTGAGATATGTGCTACTCCCCTTTGCGGGAGTGGGAGATACAACATAAAAAAGCCCCGGCAAAATCGCCGGGGCTTTTTTGTGCTTTTGCTGGTAAAGGGTCTCTTAGAACCGGTACTCGACGCCGAGGGCGAGGAAGAAGATATTTTTTTCGTATTCAACCTTCGTCACTGCATTTGGCTTGAAGTCATCACTGAGGTAAAAACTGTTGCCGATGGAAAAGTTGCCGTGCAGCTTCTCGCTGAAGGAGTAGGCAACGCCGGCGCCAAGGGTGTTGGCGTTAAGCTCCGGGTTCTCCGGCAGCATGTTTTCCGGGTCCGCGCCCAGCTCGGTGTAGAGGTAGCCTATGCTGCCAAGAAGTTTGTCGTTAAAGCGGTACTCCAGGGTAATGCCCACGTCGTAGCCGGTGTTAAACAGGTCTTCGGCACCGCCCCAGTCGGCATCTTGGTTGAAGTAATAGGTGAGGTTGGCCTCTGCCCGCAGCTGCGGTGAAATATGGTAGGAAGCTCCGAGTCCCAGCAGGGAGGGGAGATTACGGTTTACTTTCTGTCCATCAATAACACCAAAGCCTGGCAAAAGAGTGAAGTCATCTTTTTTTACCTTTGTTTTAAAGCCAAGGTCTGTTTGAGTTTCATAGCGAATGCCTATGTTCAACATTTCATTGGGGGCAATGTTGACTCCAAAGACTGCACCCCAGCCATCTGCCTCATCATCATATTCAACTTGAGTTGTCGCAGTAGCAGAAATTGGAACAACCACTTTTAGGTTTTTAAGAGCATCTATATATCTGGCTGCCACGGAAACTGAAATCATTTCATTGATGCTGAAGGCGCCCCCAAACGAGTATCCCAAGTAGTGGCTTTCCGCTTCAAGACTTTTCGCTCCTGCGGCAAGTGTTCTAAAATTACCGTCACTGTAATCAACCTTTCCTCCTCCGCCATAATTGGAGAATACCGCGAAAAGGGCCCATTTTCCCGTGTTGTAAACACCGAAAATACCGGGGATGAAGGATGGCTCATCGGACTCGAAATCGGTGCCGTTTATGACGTTCTTGTAGTCCTTTGCCAGGTACTGGACGGAACCGTTCACCGTAAAGCCCTTGTGCAATTTCACCGTGCCGGCCGGGTTGTAGGCGGCGATGTCGGCAAAGTCGGTGGCCGCGTTGCGGTTCAGCGTCCTGATGTACTCGGCGCTCCAGTTGGTCTTGTTGTCGATTGCCCCGGCAAATGCAGATGCCGCCAGCCCGCATGACAAGGCCAATCCCCCGGCACAAATCAAAATCTTTTTCATACTCTTCCTTCCTCCTCGTTGTTTTTTGCATGCGATACGTGCTGGTGCCGTATCGTGGTTCTACCTGTCTTCCTAGAAGCTACTACCAGAGATAGCGGCGCAATGTCAAATGCAATTTAGACCAACTCCTTGATTTTTTTAATTGATTTTTTATGAGCGGCGCACCCTGGAAAGGCCGGACGTCTACCGCAACAAACAGAAAAGCGGTCCTAATTTCAGTTGGCTGAAGATGTCTGCCCGAGGAGGGCGGCGACCTCGCCGGCCCGGTGGAGTAAGGCTCCGGTAGAGCCCCCCTCCTCTTTCGGCAGCGGGACCAGGAGGCGGCCGTCCGGCGTAAAGCGGATCGCGTTCTTTGACCGTTCGAGCAGCGCAAGGATTTTCGCCGGGGGAACCGGGGTCTTTTCGTGAAAGGAAAAAACCAGCATGTCCCTGCCCTGCTCGAGCTTGGTGATCAGCAGCTTCTGCAGCGCCAGCTTCAGGGCGACGACGGCAAAAAGGTTCTCCGTTTCCGGGGGCAGGGTCCCGTACCTGTCGACAAACTCGTCCTGCAGGTCTTCCAGCTGGAGACCGTCGGCCACCGAGGAGACCTTGCGGTAGGCAATGTAGCGCTGCGAGGTGTCACCGATATAGCTTTCCGGGATAAAGGCCGAGATCTGCAGGTTGATCTCCGGCTCGACGGGCTCGGGGGCCGCCTCGTCCGCCGCCCGCCGTTTCAGGTCCGCCACCGTGTTCTGCAGCAGCTCCAGGTAGAGGTCGTAGCCCACCGCCGCGATGTGGCCGCTCTGCGACACGCCGAGGATGTTGCCGCCGCCGCGGATCTGCAGGTCGCTCATGGCCAGCTTGAAGCCGCCCCCGAGATCCGCGTGGTCGAGGAGGGCGCGAAGCCGCTCCCTGGCCTCCCGCGGCAGGCCGTCGAGGCTCGGCACCAGGAGGTAGGCGTAGGACTGCTCGCTGCTGCGGCCGACCCGGCCGCGCAGCTGGTGGATTTCGGCAAGCCCCAGCCGGTCGGCCCGGGTGATGACAATGGTGTTGGCGGAGGCGATGTCCAGGCCCGACTCGATGATGGTGGTGCAGACAAGCACGTCGGTTTCCCGGTTGACAAAGCGGACCATGATCTCCTCCAGCTGCCGGGCCGGCATCTGGCCGTGGGCCACGGCAACCCTGGCCTGGGGCGCCAGCTTCTCGATTTTTTTCGCCATTTCAGCGATGCTCCGCACCCGGTTGTGAACCACGAAGGTCTGGCCGCCGCGCTGCAGCTCCCGGGTAATGGCCTCCCTGATGACGAGCTCGTCGTAGCGGGCGACAAAGGTCTTCACCGGCCGCCGCTCTGCGGGCGGGGTGCTGATCACCGAGAGGTCGCGGATGCCGAGGAGCGAGAGCTGCAGCGTCCTGGGGATCGGGGTGGCGCTCAGGGTCAGGACGTTGACCTCTGCCTTGAGCCGCTTGATCTTTTCCTTGTGGCTCACGCCGAAACGGTGCTCCTCGTCGATGATGAGAAGGCCGAGGCGTTTGAAGGAGATGTCCTTGGAAAGAAGCCGGTGGGTGCCGATGACCATGTCGATGGTGCCGGCCTGCATGCCGGCCGTGATCTTTTTCTGTGCCCCCTTGCTGCGGAACCGGTTGAGGCTTTCCACCGTCACCGGAAAGCCGGAAAAGCGCTCCTGGAAAGTCTTGGCGTGCTGCTCCGCCAGGACGGTGGTCGGCACCAGCATGGCGACCTGGAAGCCGTCCTCGATGGCCTTGAAGGCGGCCCGGACCGCCACCTCGGTCTTGCCGTAGCCGACGTCGCCGCAGACAAGGCGGTCCATGATGCGCTCCGAGGTGAGATCGTCGAGGACCGCGGCGATGGCCTTCTGCTGGCCTGTGGTTTCCTCGAAGGCAAATGACTCCTCCAGTTCGTGGAAGAGATCGCCCGGCCGGGAAAAGGGCGTCCCCTGCTGTATTTCCCTTTTGGCGTAGAGCTTTAGCAGGTCCTGGGCCACCTGCCAGACCGACTCCTTTATCTTGTTCTTTGTCTGCTGCCAGGTCCTGGCGCCAAGCCTGTCGAGCTTCGGCAACTGATCCGAGATCCCCTTGTACTTGCTGATGGAGTTGAGCCGGTCCACCGGGACATAGAGCTTGTCGTCGCCCTGGTAGTGGATCTCGAGGAAATCATTGGTGATGTCCTGGATTGTCAGGGCGGTGAGCCCCTGGTAGATCCCGAGGCCGTGCTCCCGGTGGACGACGATGTCGCCCCGGGCCAGTTCGTCAAAGCGCAGCAGCTCCTTTCCGGGGACCCTTCTTTTTTTTCGGGGACCGATGCGCCGCGCCCCGAAGAGCTGGGTCTCGGAGAGGAAATGGAGGAGGCGGTCCGGGCCCGCCTGGAGGTCAAAGCCCTCGGACAGGGGCTGGCTGACAAGGAGGAACGGTGTTTCCCCCTCGCTTCCGGTTAGAAGCGAAGGATCGAGGGGAGGGTCATGGAGGGCTGCAGTGATATCATAGTGGCGCAGCAGTTCAACGAGGTGGGTTCCGTGGTGCGCCGAGCGGCAGGCCATGACAACCGGCTCGCCCTTTGCATGCCACCGGAGCACCACCGCGGCCAAAGGTGCCAGGAGCCCCTGCTGCCGGCGCTGCATCTCAATTTCCTGCAGCAGCAGCATGTGGTTTGTTGCGGTAAGACTGACGGCCTTCTCGTCATTTTCAGCCAAATCCGGAAAGGGTACGACGCGGATTCGGGTATGGTCATTCAGCAGCCCTGCCAGGTCGCCGGGCGGAACAAAGACCGTCTCTGGAGCAAGGGCCGGGGTGTCGCTGCCGACCGCTTCGCGGTAATTGGCTTCGATGCGCTCCCAGGCCAGGTTGAAAGATCGTTCCGCCTCAACGGTGTCCGGGATGAAAATAACTGTTTCTTCAGGAAGATAGTCAAGGGGGGAGGGGCAGCTCTGCGCCCCGTTGAAGAAAAGCGGCAGGAAGAATTCGATGCCGGGAAACCGCTCTCCGGCCCTTATTTTTTCCAGCACCGCGTTACGGGGCTCCGCCGGCCAGTTGAGATTGTCGGCCTCCTGCAGGAAACGGGCAACGAGTCGGGCCATCCCGGCGGAGCCGGGCGGGGGTAAGAGGATGTTGCCGGCCGGCAGGATCACCGCTTCTGTCATTTCTGCAACGGAACGCTGCGAAACGGGGTCAAAGGTCCGGAGCGAGTCTACGATATCGCCGAAGAAATCAAGCCTGAGCGGGGCTTCAAAGCCGGGCGGGAAAATGTCGACAATACCGCCCCGGACGGAAAAGTCTCCCGTGGTTTGGACCAGGGAGACATTCTCGTAGCCCAGCTGCACCAGGCTCCGGATCAGTCCCTTCTGCTCCACCTCCTCGCCGCGGAGAACGAGCTCCACCAGGGAGCCTAGGCTGCTTTTCGGCATGACGCGCCGCAGCAGCGACTCGCAGGAGGCGACGAGGATCAGCGGCGCCTCGGCGGTGAGAATGCAGTAGAGCGCGTTGATGCGCTCCGCCACCGTGGCCGGGTCGGGCGACAGCGGGGTGTACGGCGGGATGTCAAAGCC
>JAFDCC010000286.1 GCA_019312985.1 Deltaproteobacteria bacterium | reverse complement strand
CATACTCTTTACCGGCTTTATCGTCTTTTTCTGCTTTTTTTATACCGCCGTTACCTTCAACACGGTTGACGTGGCCGAGAACCTCAAAAAGCACGGCGGCTTTATTCCCGGTATCCGTCCAGGGAAGAAGACCTCTGATTTTATTGACAAGGCACTGACGCGGCTGACCGTTATCGGGGCCACTTATGTCAGCGTCATCTGTGTCATGCCGACGGTATTGATCAGCAAGTATAACGTGCCCTTTTACTTCGGCGGCACGGCCCTGCTCATCGTGGTCGGTGTCGCCATTGACACTATTTCACAGATCGAATCCCACATGGTTATGCGCAACTATGAGGGCTTTATGAAAAAGGGAAGGATAAAGGGGCGCCGCTAGGCAGGCAGCCGGGGAAAAACCAAGGTTTGGTTCGCGGCACGCCTTCGGGGCGTCATTTTTGATGGCAGCCGGGAAGCGCCAAAGTTTTGCAGGATTTTTGACACTCCGATGAGCAAGGCACCGGCAACCGGCAAACAGGTTATTCTGAAAACATTATCCGAGATCGAGATAATGCGGCAGGCAAACCTGATTGTTGGCGCAACCCTCAACATGCTGCGGGAAAAGGCCGTGGCAGGAGTGTCGACCTGGCAGCTGGACATGTGGGCCGAAGAGTTTGCCAGGAGCCAGGGGGCGATCCCGGCATTCAAGGGGTACCACGGTTTTCCGGGCAGTCTCTGCGTTTCGCTCAATGAGCAGGTGGTGCACGGCATACCCTCCAGGAAGGTGCTTCTCGCGGAGGGCGATATCGTCAGCATTGATTTCGGCGTTCTCTACCACGGTTTTTACGGCGATGCCGCCGTTACCCTGCCCATCGGCGTTATTGACGAGGCAAAGAGCCGGCTCCTTCAGGTGACCCGGGAATCCCTCTACAGGGGGATCGAGGCGGCGCAGGTCGGGAACAGGATCGATGATATTTCCGGGGCGGTCCAGGACCATGTGGAAAAGAACGGTTATTCCGTGGTGAAGCAGTTTGTCGGGCACGGCATCGGCGCTGCCCTCCACGAAGGCCCCGAGGTGCCCAACTACAGGAGCGACAGGAAAAGGACGCCGAGGATCATGGCGGGCATGGTCCTTGCCATAGAGCCGATGGTCAACCTCGGCACCTTTGAAGTAAAGGTCATGAAAGACGGTTGGACGGTGGTAACGAAAGACAGGTCTCCCTCGGCCCATTTTGAGCACTCGGTTGCGGTAACCGAGGATGGCCCGGTTATTCTGAGTGACAATGTCGTCTGAAAGCGGTTCAAAAAAACAATTGTCATTAATGGGCGAGTTGTAGTATATTATCCCGCTTTGTCATGGGAAAATAAGGCCCGCGGGTTATGACACATGCCTGTAACCGGTCATAAAGCAGGGAAAAATAACGAGAGGATTATTCTCTATGCCGAAAGAAGAGGCCATTCAGGTTGAAGGAACAATTGTCGAACCTTTGCCCAATGCAATGTTTCGGGTCGAGCTTGATAACGGCCACAAGGTGCTGGCGCATATTTCCGGAAAAATGCGGATGCACTTCATAAAGATACTTCCCGGCGACAAGGTGACGGTGGAGCTTTCACCCTACGACCTGAGCCGCGGCAGGATTACCTTTCGTGCAAAAAACAAGTAAGCGTCCCGGCGGGATGCAATCGCAACACGGGTGATGTGATGAAAGTAAGAGCCTCGGTAAAAAAGATGTGCAGTGACTGTAAGGTTTACAAGAGAAAAGGCGTGGTACGTGTCTCCTGTAAAACCAAGAAACATAAACAGCGTCAGGGCTAAACCTGTCCTGTGAACTGATAAACGAAAGGTGGAGGAAGAGAGCCTTGGCTAGAATTGCAGGTGTTGACTTACCGAAAAGAAAGCACATGGAGATAGCGCTGACCTATATTCATGGTATTGGGCGGACCTCGGCCCGCAGGATCCTTGATGAGGCCGAACTGCCCTACAATACGAACAGCGACGACCTGACCGACGGCGATGTGGCGAAGATCAGAAAGATCCTCGAAGAGGAGTTCCATGTAGAGGGTGACCGCCGCCGGGAAGTATCCATGGACATCAAGCGGTTGATGGATTCCGGCTGCTACCGCGGCCTGCGGCATCGCAAGGGTTTGCCCTGCAGGGGTCAGCGGACAAGCACCAATGCCAGGACCAGGAAAGGGCCGCGGCGCGGTTCGGGAATCAGGAGAAAATAACACACGCCGGCTGTCTTGGTTGGCCGGTGGTTTACAAATAATGTGCCGGGGGCGCCGACGTGCCCATCGGAAAAGCAGTTCAGGAGACAATGACTTATGGCAGATCCGAAGAAAGGTGCCGGGCGATCGAAAAAGAGAGAAAAGAAAAACATCCCGGAAGGAATTGTTTACATCAAATCCACTTTTAACAACACCATTGTGACCATTGCTGACAAGCAGGGCGACGTGGTCTCGTGGTCCAGTTCCGGCTGCCTCGGGTTCAAAGGATCGCGCAAGAGCACGCCGTTTGCCGCACAGAAGGCGGTCGCCGAGGCGGCAAAAAAGGCAATGAACCACGGCATGCGCAAGGTGGAAGTGAAGGTGAAGGGCCCCGGCCCGGGCCGCGAGGCCGCCCTGAGAGCGCTGCAGGTGGAAGGTTTTGACGTCAGTAAGATCACCGACGTGACACCGCTGCCCCATAACGGCTGCAAACCGCCGAAACGGCGGAGAGTTTAGAGAGAACCGGGTTGTCCTTCAACCTGGCGAGTTCCGATTGATAATGGAGGTATAAATTGGCCAGATACACAGGTGCATCCTGCCGGCAGTGCAGGCGTGAAAACCTGAAGCTTTTTCTCAAGGGCGACAGGTGTTATTCAGACAAGTGCTCTTTCGAGCGGCGTGCTTATGCCCCGGGGCAGCACGGGCAGGCGCGTTTTCGTAAAGTGTCCGACTATGCTGTTCAGTTGCGTGAGAAGCAGAAGGTCAAGCGGATTTACGGTATGCTGGAAGGGCAGTTCAGAAGATATTTTGAGATGGCGGAGGCCGCCAGGGGCGTTACCGGTGAAACCCTGCTCGTATTTCTCGAGAGACGGCTCGATAATACCCTGTTCCGCCTCGGTTTTGCCAACTCAAGAACCCAGGCTCGCCAGATCGTCCGTCACAGCCATGTGCTGGTGAACGGCCGTAAGGTGAATATCCCCTCCTACCTGGTGAGTGTCGGAGATGTGATCACCCTGAAGGAAAAGAGCAAAAAAAACCAGGCCATCAATGAGAGCCTTGATGCAGTCGCCAGGCGCGGCGTGCCGAGCTGGCTCGAACTGGACCGGGACAAGCTGCAGGGAAGCATCAAGAGCATGCCGGAGCGGCAGGAAATCACCATGCCGATCCAGGAACAGCTGATTGTTGAACTTTACTCCAAATAAAACTTGCAAGGGAAAAAACCTGCCATGACTGAAAATCCTTTTGAGGAGAATCCCTTTTATAAGAACTGGTCCGAACTGATTCAGCCTAACCGCCTCGAAGTGGACAGGGAAAGCCACACCGAGTCGTACGGCAAGTTTGTCTGCCAGCCCCTGGAGCGGGGCTTCGCGACCACCATCGGTAATTCGCTGCGCCGCATACTTCTTTCATCGATCCAGGGCGCGGCAATCACCTCGGTTCGGATAGACGGGGCCCTGCACGAATTTACCGCTATTCCGGGCATCCTCGAGGATGTGACCGAAATCATCCTGAACCTCAAGGAGGTCCGCCTCAGGCTCAATTCGGTCGAGGGCAAGACGGTGCGGATCAGCAAAAAAAGCAAGGGGCCGGTGACCGCCGCTGATATAATCTCCGATGGCTCCGTCGAGGTCATGAACCCGGAGAAGCATATCTGCACCATAACCGGCAAGGGCAATTTCGAGGCTGAGCTCGAGGTAAAATGGGGCAAGGGCTACCGGCCGGCGGAACTCAACAAGACTGAGGAACAGCCCATCGGCGTGATACCCATTGACTCTGTTTTCACTCCGGTGAAGAAGGTCAAGTACATTGTCACCCAGGCCCGCGTCGGCCAGCAGACAGATTACGACAAGCTGACCCTGGAAGTTCATACGGATGGAAGTGTCAAGCCGGAGAACGCCTTGGCCTATGCCGCCAAGATTCTCAAGGAGCATATGGCCATTTTCATCAACTTTGACGAAGACAAGGCAGAGCCTGAAATCGAGGAAACTGAGGAAAGTGAAGAGACGCCGCATAACGAGAATCTCTATCGCACGGTAGAGGACCTGGAACTCTCTGTCCGTTCCGCCAACTGTCTCAAGAATGCCAATATCACCTATATCGGTGAACTGGTGCAGAGAACAGAGGCCGAGATGCTGAAAACCAAGAATTTCGGGCGCAAGTCACTCAATGAGATCAAGCAGCTTCTGGAAGAAATGGAGCTGTCGCTCGGCATGAAGATCGACGAGTGGGAGCCACCGGAACCGGTGGCGGCAGGAACGGAAGACGATGTCATATAAACGAGGTGTATGCCGATGAGACATAGAAAAACAGGAAGAAGGCTGGGACGCACCAGTTCACACCAGCAGGCGATGCTGCGGAACATGGTGACTTCTCTCCTTGAGCATGAGAGGATTGTAACGACGACCCCGAAGGCCAAGGAGCTCAGAAAGCTGGCTGATAAAATGATTACCCTGGGCAAGCGGGGTGACCTGCATGCCAGGAGGCAGGCCCTTTCCGTCATCCGCAGCAAGAAGGTGGTGGATAAGCTCTTCACCAAGCTGAAGGAAGAATACATGGACCGCAACGGCGGCTACACCCGGATTATCCGTACCGGTAACAGGTCGGGAGATGCCGCGCCCATGGCCATTATCGAACTGGTGAACTATACGGAAGAGACAGAAGCCGCCAACTGAGACAGGCAGCCTGTTGCTGTCCCATGTTCTGCAGAGATAAAACCGGTATGAGAGTTGTTCATGCCGGTTTTTTTTATCGATAACGGGGGCGATGGCAGAGGTGCCGGCCGTTTGCCCGGAAACCGGTGCGGCGGTAACAGCAGGAGAGGCAAAAGCAGGATGGATGACGGCAGGAAGCAATTTCCGAAGGGCATGATCCCCCTTGGCAAAACGAAGTTTCATTTCCGCTGCGGCCCGGGTCTCAAGTGCTACATGGCATGCTGCCGCAAGCTGGACCTTATCCTATACCCCTACGATATTATCAGGCTGAAGAAGAGGCTTTCCATCTCGTCCGAGGAGTTCATGCGGACCCATACCCGGCTTGGCGCTTCGAGCCACCCCTTTTTCCCGGCCGTCATGCTTTTGATGTCCGAAAACAGCGAGCAGACCTGCCCCTTTCTCGGGGTGAATGGCTGTACGGTTTATGAGGACAGGCCGACTGCCTGCAGGACTTACCCGCTGGAACGGGCGGTTGACCGGAACCCCGCGGGCACCAGGCCGGCAGAGTATTACTTCATGACAAAACATTCCTACTGCCTCGGACACCGGGAAAGAGAGGAGTGGACGGTCAAAAGCTGGCTTCGCGACCAGAAACTGCAGGCCTATAATGGGGCCAATGATTTCTGGGCGGAAGTAGACACCCTCTTCGCCCGGAACCCCTGGCAGGGGGAAGGCGCAGGCGGGCCGAGGCAGCAGCTGGCCTTTATGGTCTGCTACAACATTGACGGTTTTCGCCGTTTTGCCGCGGAACAGAAGCTATTTGACCAGTTCCGGCTGGAGAGTTCGAGGCGCAGGGTTCTCGAGTATGATGACGAAGCCCTGCAGAAGTTCGGTTTCGAGTGGCTCAAGCATATCCTGGCCGGCAGTGGCAATCTGCAGCGCCGCTGATCCGGCTGGAGCGCAGCAGGTGAGATTCGGTTGCAAAACAGGGCGGTAAATGGTATACAATCACGTTTTATATTGACAGGCATTTGTGCCAGCAAATCCGGCAAGCGATTTGTGCTTGCCGAGAACACACACCCGAACGTTTGCGGACCCCTCGGTCCCCTTTAAAGGGGCGGGGCAACGGGTGGAGGAAAAACCAAAAAACGGAGGAACAGGTATGTCAGAAATCACCATGAAACAGATGCTCGAGGCCGGGCTCCACTTCGGCCACCAGACACGGCGCTGGAACCCCAAAATGAAGCCGTACATCTTTGCGCCGCGCAACGGAATCTACATTATCAACCTCGACAGGACCATGCGGCTGTTCAAAAAGGCCCACGATTATATCGTCTCCGAAACGGCAAAGGGCGGCTATGTCCTCTTTGTCGGGACGAAGCGCCAGGCCCAGGCCATTATCAAGGAAGAGGCGGCCCGCTGCAGCATGTACTATATCAACCACCGTTGGCTCGGCGGGACCCTGACCAATTTCCAGACCATCAAGAAAGGGGTGGACCGCTTGAAGAGCATCGAGGCGATGCAGGAAGACGGCTCCATCAGCAAGTTTCCCAAAAAAGAGATCCTGCTCATGGAGAAGGAGCGGGTCAAGCTGGAGCGCAACATCGGCGGCATCAAAAATATGCGCAGCCTGCCCGCCGCCGTCTTTGTCATCGATCCCAATAAAGAGAAGATTGCCGTCAAGGAGGCCAACAAGCTCAATATCCCCGTTGTGGCCCTTGCGGATACCAACTGCAATCCTGATGGTCTCACCCATATTATCCCGGGCAATGATGATGCGATCAGGGCAATCAAGCTTATCACGTCAGCCCTGGCAGACGCGGTTCTCGCCGGCCGTTCCCAGTTCAAGGAGCAGGACGCTGTTGTCGAGGAAATGGTTGAGCAGGCAATAGAAGCGAATCCCGAAGAGGCGGCCGGGGAAGAGCAGGCCGAGGAAACCCCGGCAGGCGAGGCATAGGCCTCCCTGTTCAGCAGAGTTTTTCAGCCTTATACCGTTCTGTCCCGCTGGCCGCATTTTACCGGCCCATTTTTTGCCGGTCCGGCGTAGAAAACCGGCGGTTGGAAGATCTTCTTCTGCCGGGCGGCGCAAAGCCGCACGGAGCAGCCGGGAAGAACGGGTGAATTCTTAACCTGTCACAGAGGATGTATTAAAGGAGAAATATCGTGAAAATCACAAGTCAGATGGTTAAAGAGCTCCGCGACAAAACAAATGCGGGGATGATGGACTGCAAGAAGGCCCTCGGAGAAACGGCCGGCGACATGGAAAAAGCGGTGGACCTTCTGCGCCAGAAAGGCCTGGCAGTCGCCCAGAAGAGAGCGGGGCGTTCCACCAGCGAGGGAGTGGTCCAGACCTATATCCATGCCGGCAGCAAGCTCGGGGTCATGGTCGAGGTCAACTGTGAAACGGATTTTGTCGCCAAGACAGATGACTTTCAGAACTTTGCCAAAGATGTTGCCATGCATATTGCGGCAATGAACCCCGTGGCGGTCAGGCGGGAAGATATACCGAAAGACCTGGTTGCCCGGGAGGCTGAAATTTACAAGAACCAGGCAATGGATGCCGGCAAGCCGGAAAACATCGCCGAGAAAATGGTAAGCGGCAAGCTTGACAAATTTTATGCGGAGTGCAGCCTGCTGGAACAGAAGTTTGTCAAGAACCCCGATTTGAGCATTCAGGACCTGTTAAACGACCTCATCGCCAAGATGGGTGAAAATATAGCCGTGAAACGGTTTGCCCGTTTCCAGGTTGGGGCCGACGCTTGAGGGTGCAGCCCCTGTTCCGTCAGATGAGCAGCAATTCCGCAAGGGAGAAGTGATGGCCGGGACACCGTATAAAAGAGTAATGTTGAAGCTGAGCGGTGAAGCCCTGATGGGCGAAACCGAATTCGGCATTAGCACCGAGGTGCTGCGCTACGTTGCCGCCGAGGTGCAGCAGGTGCTGGAGCTTGGCGTTCAGGTGGGCCTGGTTGTCGGGGCCGGGAATATCTTCCGGGGTGTTGCCGGCGCTTCGAAAGGCATGGATCGAAGCACGGCGGACAACATGGGGATGCTTGCCACGGTTATCAACAGCCTGGCGATACAGGATGCCCTGGAGCGCAGCAACATTATCACCCGGGTCATGTCGGCCTTTCCTATGCCCGATGTCTGCGAGCCGTATATCCGGCGGCGGGCCATACGGCACCTGGAAAAAGGGAGGGTGGTCGTATGTGCCGCCGGCATAGGCACCCCCTACTTTACCACGGATACGGCAGCAGTCATCAGGGCCCTGGAAATCGAGGCGGATATCATCTGCAAGGCAACACGGGTTGACGGCGTCTACGACAAGGACCCGCTGCAGCACGAGGACGCGGTTAAATTTGAAACCCTGGACTACGCCGAAGTTCTCAAGAAAAACCTCAGGGTCATGGACGCCGCCGCGATATCGCTGGCGCAGGACAACGCTATTCCGATCGTAGTGCTCAACATGAATATTCCGGCAAATATTAAAAGGGCCATGAGCGGTGAGCATGTCGGCACCCTTGTCCGGTAGCAGGGAGAAGCAATCCTGCCGCCCGCAGGAAAGCAGACCGCACCATGCCGGTTAATTGAAAGGAGGAGAAGATAGTGAGCCAGGTAATAACGGATATGGCTGAAAAAATGAATAAGAGCCTTGAGGCCTTTAAGCAGGAATTGAGCAAGATACGAACCGGCCGGGCTTCACTCTCATTGCTGGATGGCATCAGGGCCGAGGCCTACGGTTCCCTCATGCCGCTCAACCAGGTGGCCACCTTGACCATCCCGGAGAGCAGGCTCATCGTCATCCAGCCGTGGGACCCTCAGGTTATAGCAACCATTGAGAAGGCGATACTGAAATCGGAACTGGGGCTGACGCCGGTCAATGACGGCAAGGTCATCCGGATCAACATTCCGCAGCTGACGGAAGAGCGGCGGAGAGAACTTGTCAAGATCGTCAAGAGGGTCGCCGAGGAATACCGGGTCGCGGTTCGCAATCACCGCCGTGATGCCATCGACACCTTCAAACAGCAGAAGAAGGATAAGGAGATCTCCGAAGACGAGCAGTTCAAGCTCCAGGACGAGGCCCAGAAAGAAACCGACAGCTTCATCAGCAAGATAGATGACGTGGCGGCTGAAAAAGAAAATGAAGTAATGGAGGTTTAGGGCGCATCATCTGAGGCGTGCACTGTTCCGTTATGCTTGAAACTCCGGTTCTGGATCCCGACAGGATCCCCCGACATGTTGCCATTATCATGGATGGCAACGGCAGGTGGGCCAAAGAGCGCAGCCTGCCGAGAAT
>JAFDCC010000285.1 GCA_019312985.1 Deltaproteobacteria bacterium | reverse complement strand
TAGCCGGTTCCGGCCCAGCAGGCCCCGAGAATTCCCTGGTAGGCGCCGAGGGTGCGATTTGCCAGAATGGCTGTCCGTCTGGCGGTGCCTGCTGTTTTCTTCCTGACCCAGGCAGCGATGCGGCTGGCCTCTGTTGCCAGTTCGCTGTAGGTGAATGACATGCCGTCAACCCAGAGAGCAATGTTGTCAGGTTTTTTCCTGGCAAAGTCATAAAACGAGGCGACAGGGTTTACAGCGGTTTGTTTCATTTTCCTTCAAGTCGTTTCTTGGCAGTTTCCTTCTGTACGAACATATTTGACCCTTCAACAGCCGCTGATGGTTCAATCCACATGGGCGTCAAGGCCGCGGATGAAATTTTCCCCTGCTGCACGGGCCTTGACAAGCTTCTCCTCGTATTTAGCCATGTCGCCGCGTTTATCCGGGCCGGTGACGAGAAACTCGCCGCCATAGGCCATGTCCATCGCATCGTAGGCATATTTTACGGTAAGAATGGCGCCCTCGAAGATCCGCGCCCCCTTCGTGGCGGCAACTGATATGAAAAAACCGCGCCGCGCCGGGTTTTCCTTCCACTCGCCGCTAATTTTTTGCAGCCGTTTGCGGTTCCAGAGGGCCTGGGTCCGGTCGATGAACGCTTTTGTCTGGGCCGTAACGCCATAGAAGTAAATGGGGGAGGCGATGATGATCCGGTTCGTGGCGATGATCTTTTTATAGAGGGGGGTCATGTCGTCCTCGACGACGCATTTGCCGGTCTTGTCGCAGCCGCCACAGCTGATGCAGGGCGCAATCTTCAAATCATTGAGCCGGATGATCTCCGGCGTGGAGCCGGCATGGCTCACGCCTTCCAAGAGCGTCCGGGTCAGCACTTCCGTGTTGCCTTTCTTGCGGGGGCTTCCGAGAAAAACCAGTACGTCCATAGCTTTAGCCTCCAAGGTTAAAAATTTACGGTAAGCGGTTGTAAAAACAGGTCATGTCGAGCAGGCTGCGCTCCACCGTTTCTTTGAAAAATCGGGGTGCGCAGCGCCATCGCCAGTTGCCATCGCTGATACCCGGTTTGTTCATCTGGCAGTCTTCGCCAAATCCGAGGATATCCTGCATCGGGATGATGGCCAGGGCCGCGGTGGAGGAGAGGGCCAGCCGAACGAAATCCCAGGCGATGCGGCGGTCGTCGTAACTGTTTAAATAGCGCCGGATGCGTTCCCGGGTCGTCTCCGTCAGCTTGTCGCTTAAAAACCAGCCCAGGGTCGTATTGTTGTCGTGGGTGCCGGTATAGACCACGGTGTTCGTCTCGTTGAAGTTGTGCGGCAGGTAGGGGTTTTTCTCGTCCGACTCAAAGGCGAACTGCAGCACCCGCATGCCGGGAAAGCCGAGTTGCTGCCGCATGTTGTCCACATCCGGAGTGATGACCCCGAGATCCTCGGCAATGATGGCAAGTTCTTTGACCCCGGCCCGCATGGCGGTAAAAAAATCCTTGCCCGGGCCCTTGACCCATTTACCCCGGATTGCAGTCTCCTCTCCGGCCGGGATCTCCCAGTAGGCCTCAAAGCCGCGGAAATGGTCGATCTTCACCATATCCATCATGGAAAATACAGCGTTGAAACGGGCCCGCCACCAGTCGTAGAGTTTTTGGTTTTTCCTTCCCTTTGCGTCTTTCCACCGGTAGACCGGGTTGCCCCAGCGCTGGCCGGTGTCGCTGAAATAATCGGGCGGCACCCCGGCAACGGCAAGCGGCTCCAGGGTCTGACTGTGGAGCTTGAAGAGCTCCGGGTGGGCCCAGACATCGGCGCTGTCACCGGCGACGTAGATGGGGATATCGCCGATCAGGGATATGCCTTTCCCCTTGGAGTAGGCATAAAGGGCATGCCACTGGGAAAAGAAGACAAACTGGACAAACCGGTGATAGTTGATGGTGTCGGCCAGTACGTCACGGTACTGCCGCAGGGCACCCGGCTCGCGCCGGGCCGCTCCCTCGGGCCACTCGTGCCAGGGTTTTCCATCAAAGTTTTTTCGCAGGGCCATGAAGAGGCAGTAGTCTTCGAGCCACTCCTTCTGCGTTTGGCAGAATTTTTCAAAGGCGACAGACCCGCCTCCTGTCGTGAAATTGGTAAAGGCCTTTTGAAGCAGGCCGTTCTTGAACACCGTTACTCGCTCATAGTCCACCGTGTAGTCGGAAAAGGAGTGGTCACCTTGCAGGTTTTCATCGGCAAGCAGGCCGTCATTGACCAGAAGGTCGAGAGAGATGAGCAGGGGGTTGCCGGCAAAGACCGAGCGGCACATGTAGGGAGAGCTGCCGAAAACCGTGCTCGTGGGTCCGGTCGGCAGAAACTGCCAGGCGGACTGGCCTCCGGCGGCAAGAAAGTCGACAAAGCGGAAGGCGCCATGGCCGAGGTCGCCTATGCCGTGGCTGCCGGGCAGGGAGGTCAGGTGGAGGAGGATGGCGCTGGTCCGTTTTTCGAGCATGGTCCTGTCTGCACCTGCGGCAAGGGTGGGGCTGCAATCAGCGGTAATAGGTCTTTCTTGTGACCGGAAGAGACGCGGAGCCGGTTTTTACAATAAAAAAACAGGGATGCCTTGTTTCACAGCCGCTTCTGTCTTATTTGTTTAATTTCCATTTGCACGATGAATGGTTGAGTATAGTGAATGGGTCTCCGGTGTGTCAAGAAAATGGATGGTAAAATTTCCAGCTATTCCGTGCCGCCGGCGTCAGGGTGTGCTGCAGGCCGTCTGCGCAGACCGGGGATATAATTTTTTTCATTTCAATTTTGTCAGGCTTAAGGTATCATTTGTGACTTTGCGTTTTCTGGGGGAATTGCTGTCCGGAAACCGGTTTTCCTGGTGCAATCCCGGCTACGTATTACAGCGTTTAGCCGGGCTGAAAACGCATTTTCCTGCTGGAACATCAACTGGAACCACGGGGAGTTCCCTGCAGTTCACCAGGGATACCACAGTGCATCGTCCATGATCGAAATGATGAGAGAGGTAATGCGTCAATGCTCGTAACCATCAAGGCCAAGCTGCTTAATGCAGGCAAAACCGAGGGCTGCGTTTCATTTACCCTGTTAAACGAACTCATTCCCGACGATATAAAAGAGACGAGCATCATAGAAGAGCTCTTTGACTTCCTTGCCGAAAACAATATTGAAATCGTTTCCGAGGGGAAATCGGGCCAGAGGAAGACCCTTACCGGCGAGACGTGGGAGGAGTTCAAGAAAAGCGGCACAAGTCTCTTTGCCAAGGGCAAGTCCGACCTTTCCAATTCCATTGCCGCCGCCGATGAGGCGGACGAGCCCCACGACCCGGAAGAGACGACCACGACCTACCTCCGGGAAATGGGACGTTTTGAACTCCTGACCCCGGAAGAGGAGGGCATATACAGCCGCACCATCCGTGAGGGGTTTGATGCCATAATCAGGGCAATCCAGGGCGATGATTCCGGCATGCCGGAGATGACGGCCCTGAAGGAGCGTATCGACCTCTGGAAAAAAAGGGACCCATCTTTAAAGCCCAAGAAGCAGCAGCTCAACTACATGAAGAACGCTGTTTCCCGCAGCGCAGCAAAACATCCCGAAATCCGCTCCCTTTTTGAGCTGCACACCCTCATCGAGGCCTATGTCCGCTCCATCGAGGCGGCAAAGGACGAGATGATCCGGGCCAACCTGCGGCTCGTGGTGAGCATCGCCAAGCGCTACATGCACCAGGGTCTGACCCTGGCCGATCTCATTCAGGAAGGAAACCTGGGCCTGATGCGGGCCGTCTTCCGCTTCGACTACACCAAGGGCAACAAGTTCAGCACCTATGCCAGCTGGTGGATTCGGCAGGCGATCACCCGGGCCATTCTCGACAAGACCCGGACCATCCGGCTGCCGGTCCATTTCCTCGAGTTGCGCAGCCAGTTCTTCAAGGCCTTTTATTCCCTGCTCAAGGAGCTCGGCCGGGAGCCGACACCGGTGGAGATCGCCCGCCAGACCGACCTGCCGATGGACAAGATCCTCGCCATCCTCGAGGCATCCCGGGAGCCCATCTCGCTCGAGACGCCCATCGGCGACGACGACAGCACCCTTGGCGATTTTCTGGAAAACCAGGAATCCATTTCCCCCTACGAGGCGGTCCAGAACCGGGAGCTGTCCAACCGGGTCAAGACAATTCTCTGCACCCTGAGCGAGCGGGAGGAGAAGATTATCCGCCTCCGTTTCGGTATCGGCGAAAAGGCCGAATATACCCTGGAGGAGATCGGCAAACGGTTCAACGTCTCCCGCGAGCGCATCCGGCAGATCGAGAAAAAGGCGCTCAACCGGTTGCGCCATTCCAGCCGCCGTGACAAACTGAAAAACTTTCTCGACTGATACCCGGGCCCGCCGGTTTTCTGCAGGCCGCCCCACAGGCTGAACCACCATGGATTCCTTTGTTAAAAACGCCGGACTGGGCGATATCCTCGAAAAGGTCGAGGCCGGTGAGCGGCTGAGTGTTGCGGACGGGGTCCGGCTCTATGAAAACCCGGATCTCCTCGCCGTCGGCTACCTTGCCAACAGGGTAAGGGAGCGGAAAAACGGCAACAACGCCTACTTTATCTACAACCAGCACATCAACTACTCGAACATCTGCACCAACCTCTGCAAGTTCTGCGCCTTCGGCAAGGACAAGGACTCTGACCTCGCCTACGAGATGGGGGTGGAGGAGGTTCGGGAAAAGGTGCGGGCGCGACTCGACGAGCCGATCACCGAGATTCACATGGTGGGCGGCATCCACCCGGACCTGCCTTATTCCTATTACATCGACCTGCTCCGCGTCATCAAGGAGGAGCGGCCCGAGGTCCACATCCAGGCCTTTACCTGTGTCGAGATCGCCCATTTGGCGGAAATTTCCGGGCTTGGCGTTGCCGGGGTCCTGGCGGATCTGAAGCGGTCGGGGCTCGGCTCCATTCCAGGCGGCGGTGCCGAGGTGTTCAGCCCGCGAATCCGGGAGCTGACCTGCGAGAAAAAGCTTTCGGGCGCCGGCTGGATAGAGGTGGCGCAGACGGCCCACCGGCAGGGGCTGCACACCAACGCCACGATGCTGTACGGCCACATCGAAACCATCGGGGAGCGGGTCGAGCACCTCGACATGCTGCGGCGGGCCCAGGACGAAACCGGCGGCTTCCTCGCCTTTATCCCCCTGGCGTTCCACCCGAAGAACACCGAGCTTTCGACCCTGGCAAATACCTCCGGCATCGATGACCTGAAAAATATTGCGGTGGCCCGCCTTTTTCTCGACAACTTTCCCCACATCAAGGCCTACTGGGTCATGATCGGCCAGAAGCTGAGCCAGGTGGCCCTGTCGTACGGCGCCGATGACGTTGACGGCACGGTGAAGGAAGAGATCATCACCCACATGGCCGGCGCTGAAACGGAGCAGGCCCTGTCGCGGAACCAGCTCCTGCGGCTGATCCGGGAAGCGGGCCGCACCCCGGTCGAGCGGGACACCCTTTACAACGTTATCAACAGATACTGATTTCTGCCGCTGACCCACAAGGGCGCTTTCCGGGCGGCCGTCCCTTT
>JAFDCC010000284.1 GCA_019312985.1 Deltaproteobacteria bacterium | reverse complement strand
TATTTAGGATATTGGATCAAGGATTTGCCGGCAATGAATTACAAAACCAACTTTTCACCCCACTCCCTATATCTGAATAACTCCTGGAAATTCATTGATTGCTGATATATTCACCTTTTTCAGGATAAAATTTACCGCTGTACCGTGCGGTTTTTCTGCAAAATCATCTTCATGAAAATTAACAAGTACTTACAGACCGCTTTCGTTCTTTTATGCTGTACCCTGCTGCTCACGATCCGGCCGGCTCATGGGACTCACCCGCCGTACTACCTCGAAAAAAGGGCATTCTACGATTCCCTCTCCATCGTCATGAACAAGTACATCGTTCCTGTCGAAAACTGGCTTTTATTGGGGGGCACGCTGTATGGCTTGCAATCCTATGTCAAGGCGGACAATTTTGCAATACGGCACGAAGAAAGCCAGATTGAGGTTACTGTCAAGGAGCGGGAACCCGTTCTTTTCCTGAAGGAACAAATTGACTTTAACGCCATTGAGTTGATTGAAAGTCTTTCAACAGTTTTTGATATGATTTTCCAGGAATTTCCTGCGTTGGAAAAAAAGAGTATTACCAATGCTGCCATTGCCGGCATGGTCGCCACCCTGGATCCGAACTCCTATTTTATAGAACCGGAGGACCTGCAAAGACTGCAGCACCAGAACAGGGGAACGTATGAAGGGATCGGCCTTGAAATCACAACAAAAAATGGGGTCATTACCGTTGTTTCCCCCTATGAGGGGACACCGGCGTTTCGAAAGGGGCTGTTGCCGAATGACAGAATAATTGCGGTCAATGACGAACCTACGACTGGATTGCGCATCATAGAGGTGTCTGAAAAGATCCGGGGCAAAAAGGGGGAAGCGGTCACGCTTACCATTGAACGTGATGGCTGGGATGGGCCGCGCGATATAACCCTGATCAAGGATACCATATCACACAAAACCCTGAAGTCCTTCGAGTTGGAACCGGGGTTCGGCTATATCCGTATCATCAATTTCCTCGGCTCGACCCTCAATGATTTTAACAGTACCCTTGAAAAGCTTGAAGAATTTGTCCCTCTCGAAGGACTGGTCATCGATCTGCGGTATACACCCGGCGGCCTTCTGAACCAATCCCTTGCCATTGCCGATTATTTTCTGACCTCCGGCATTCTTACCCAAAGTCAGGGGCGCATCAAATCCAACGATAAAATCTTTTATGCCCAACCAGAGTCCAGCTCAAGCATCTACCCCATTGTTGTCCTTGTCAACGAGGGAAGTGCCAGTGGTTCGGAGATTGTCGCCTCGGCCCTGCGGGCCAACAAGCGTGCCATCATTGTCGGCGAGAAAACATATGGCAAAGGACTGGTCCAGACCGTCTATCCGGTTACTACGGGAGGCGCCATCCGGTTGACAACTTCCATGCTTTTGACCCCTGACGGTTCCAAAATCCAGGACGTCGGCATCACCCCGGACCTGAGTGTAAACCCTATCCTGCTCGATTATGAAAAGGCGGCAAAAAACGTGCCTGGATTCTTCGAAAGGCTCGAGGTGGGGGCAACCAGGGATGATCCATCGGTAGAGCTCTGTCTCGATATTCTAAAACTTGCCCTGTTGCATCAGAACAGGGCAGGCGCTAATTTCTCGGAAATTTCAGATGAAGAAAAAATTCAAAGAGTTTTTAATGGTCTGCTGAAAGCGGTAGAGGAAGTTACCCCTCAAACAAAAATCCCAACCTTCGAGCAAAACAGTTTTTGACGGGAAGAGGACCTGCTTCTTTTCACGGCCCGAAACGGTCAGGGATAAACGTTTTCACCCTGCTGCGGAAACGCCGCAGCCCTGTCTTGCTTTCTTCCACAAAGACGTAGAGAACCGGCACCACCACGAGGGTCAGGAAGGTGGCGACCATGAGGCCGAAAATGACAACAATCGCCATGGACCGCCACCACTGGCTTGATTCGCTGACCCAGGAGATTGCCAGGTTGTGAAAATCATACGAAACCCCGGTAACCATGGGCAGCAGGCCTAGGATCGTTGTCACCGCCGTCAAAAGCACCGGCCGCAGCCTGGTCGCCCCGGCAGCGACAACGGCCTCCCGCAGTGCAAAACCACGCTGGCGCAGCTTGTTGATATAGTCAATCAGGACGATGCCGTTGTTGACCACAACACCGGCAAGGGAAATAACGCCAACGCCTGTCATGATAATGCCAAAGGGAGAGTTGATGGCGATGAGGCCCAGAAAGGCGCCGCCCAGGGAAAGTATTACCGCTGACATGATGATAAAGGGCTGCGTTACCGAGTTGAACTGCGTCACCAGGACCAGAAATATCAGAAACAGGGCTATGGCAAAGGCCTTTGACAGGAATGCTTCAGATTCCTGCTGGAATTCAAACTCGCCGGTGAAGGTCAGGCGGTAACCTGGAGGCAGGGAAAAACCGGCCAGCATTTCTTCTGCCTGGGCCCGGGCAACGGGTCCCGGGATCTTGTTCTCATCAACCCCTGCCTTGACCGTCACCACCCGCTCGTGGTCTATCCGGACAATATCACCGAGGCCGCCGGCAAACTCAATGCGGGCGAGTGTCGTCAACGGCACCATGTTGCCGGAAGGAGTCGGCAGCATCAGTTCCCGCAGTACGTCGATAACCCTGCGCCTGCCGTCCGAAAGCTGTACCGTGATATCATAGTCTTCGTCCGCCTCACGGTATGTGGAAACCTCCAAGCCGTTATACGCCGTCTTCAGGGCGGTGCCGATATTGTCTGTGTACAACCCGAAGAGGGCCGCCTTCTGCCTGTCGACCCTGACACGTACCGTGGGCGTCCCCTCGACATAATCATCCCTGATATCAACGACATATGGAATATTTCCAGCAATCTGCCGGATGTTTTTGGCAATCTGTCCCAGGACCGCAAAATCATCACCGGCAATTTCAATATTGATCGGCGCCCCTGTCGGCGGCCCTTCTTCCTGCTCAGCCACCGTAATTTTCGCACCGGGGATATACCTGACCCTTTCGCGAATCTCCTCCATGGATTGGGAGCTGGGCGTCACCCTGTCTTCCAGGTCAACAAACTGGATGCCGACATGGTTCGGGGCGTTCGGGTCAAACATCATACCCGGGCCTGATGTTACAACGGACTTGGCATAGATATAATCAATATTGGCAATATCGCTTGGCCCCACGAACCTGCTGCCATCCTTCCTGCTGTGCTCCTTCGGCCGGTAGGAAGCATGGTAGGAAGCCGCTGCCTCACCTTCTTCCTCCCCGACTTCACCGTTCACCGCGACCTCAACCTGGCGCACCACGGAATCGACATATTCCAGGCCCGCCCCTTCAGGGATATCGAGGTTGACGTACATTGCCTTCGGCTCTATGTTGGGAAAAAATTCAACCGGTTTCTCCAGGCCGACCCGAAGGAGCCAGACCTGAATCAGCAGGATCAGGATGAAAACGGCGGTCAGGGTGACTGCGATCTTGTGGTTCAAGGCCTGGTGCAGGGCTTTTGCATACAGGGCCAGGATCGGTCCCCTGATGACAGCGGGGCGCTCGCCGGCTCTGGCAATTTCTGCCGCGCTCCTGACGTGGTTTTCTCCAGCCCCCGCTTCCCGGTGCCGGTGCGTGTCGGCCTTCATAAACATTGCCGCAAGGGCCGGATTGATCACCATGGCAACAAAAAGACTGGATGCCAGGGTCACGATGAGGGTCAGGGGCAGGTAACGCATGAATTCGCCCATGATGCCGGACCAGAAAAGCATCGGAAAAAATGCCGCCAGGGTCGTCAGGGTGGAGCCGATGACGGCGTAGGCCACTTCCGAGGTTGCCATCTTTGCCGCCTCCAGGCGTGGTACGCCCTGCTCAAGATAACGGTAGATATTCTCGACGATAACAATGGCATTGTCCACGAGCATCCCCAGTGCCAGGGTTAGGCTGAAAAGTACCACCATGTTCAGGGTTATACCGAGCAGGTAGAGAACAGTGAACGAGAGAAGCATGGAAAAGGGGATTGCGAGACTGACAAGGAGTGCATTCCTGATCCCCATGGCAAAAAGGATGACAAAGACGACGAGGACCAGGCCCGACAGGATGTTATTTTCAAGGTCAGCCACCATATTCCTGATATCCTTGGCCTTATCCATGAGCTTGGTGATTTCCGTCCCCCTGGGCCAGGTGGGTTTCACCCTGACAAGAAGTTCATCAATGGCATCGGTGATGGCGATGATGTTCTCACCGGCCCGCTTCTTGACCATGATGTTGACCGCCTCGCGGCCGTTGAGCCTGGAACGGCTTGTTTCGTCCTTGAAGCCGTCCACCACCCGGGCGACATCCTTGAGGTAGACCGGCTGGCGCTCGTGGGTTCCGACAACGAGGTGGTAGATTTCAGCGGGCTGGGCAAACTCGCCCGGAACACGCAGCTGGAACCGTCCGTCCCCCAACCGGATAACACCGCCTGAGGTGTTCCTGTTTTCCTTGGTGACGGCATCCTGCAGGGCAAAAATAGGTATATTGTAATAGGCGAGCTTTTCCGGAAAGGCCTCCACCCGGATCTCCCGCTCTATCCCTCCTGTCACTTCAGCCTCCAAAACCCCCTTGATCGCCTCGATATCGTCCTTGAGGTCGTCGGCGATTTCCTTCAGGCAGACGATGCCGCACTCTCCCGAGAGGGAGAAGACGACTATGGGAAGTTCTGAAAAGTTCACCTCGAAGACAGAGGGGTCCTCTTCCAGGTCGGTGGGAAGTTCGCCTTTGGCCTCATCGACCCGGTCCCGGACCTTTTGCAGGGCATCGTCAATATCGGTTCCTGTGACAAACTCGATATTGATTGAAGAAAGCCCCTCCGAGCTGACCGAGTGAATTTTTTTGACGCCCTCAAGACCCTTGAGCTTTTTCTCTATCTCGATGGTGATGGATGTCTCAATATCCTTGGAGGCAACGCCCTTGTAGCTGGTCGAGACAAAGACATTGGGAATGGTGATGTCGGGTTCGCTTTCGCGCGGCAATACCCTGTAGCAGTAAGTGCCGAAGACCAGGATGATAAGGGCCAGCACCAGGACACTGACCCGCTGGCGCACTGCAGTATCAGAGACAATCACCTGGCAATCTCCGCGGGGTTGCTAATTTTCTGCACCACGTTCACCTGCTGCCCGTCATCCACGTTGCGGTGGCCAACGACAATGACGCGCTCGCCCGGCGCAAGCCCATCCGTGACCTGGATCTGCCAGCCATCCAGGATACCGAGCCTGACTTCCTGAAGTTTTGCCGTGTTTTCCTCTTCCAGGAAGACAAAATGCCTGTTGTCACGGGAGATCACTGCATAGAGCGGAATGGCCAGGGCGGTCGGGAATTCCTCCTTGAGTATCTCCACCCTGGCAAACATTCCCGGCAGAATGTCCTGCGCGCCATTGGCAACCGCAAGCTCAAGGCGGTAGACCTGGGCCAAAGATTCGGGCGCCACTGCCAGAAAGTTCCTGATCCCGGCAACCTTCCTGTTCTGCAGCGCCTCGATAACCATTGTGAACCTGTCGATCCGGCGAACGGCATCCACATCCGTTTCCGGAATACCGACACTTACCTTAACGCGGTCAAGTTCGAGCACCGTCGCCACAGGGTCGCCAACAGCCAGGTACAACCCCTTTTTTGCCGGCAGTTCATTGACCGTCCCGGCAATGGCGGACCGGACCGAACACCGCTGCAGCTGGACTTCGGCAAGGGCCAGGTCTGCCGCCAGCCGGTCCACCTCGGCCCGGGCAAAATCGAGTTCCGACTGGGCAATAGTCTCCTGCTCGCGCAGTCCCTGCAAACGTTTCAGGTTTGTCAGCGCCAGGTTATGGGATGCCCTGATCGAATTCCTGCTGTTTTCATAATCGCGGCTGTCGAGCCGGACAATCAGATCACCCCGGTTGACATGATCCCCTTTCTCGACGAGGAGCTCTGCCACCGTACCCCGTAACTCGGCGACAATATCAAGTCTCTCCCAGGGTTCGACAATTCCCGGCAGGTTGAGCCTGTCCTGCAGGTGCATTGGAACCAGTTCCTGGACCACTACGTTGACCGGCGGTCTCTCCCGGACCATACCGCTTCTCTTTTCTTCCTGAATCCTGTTCTTCTCTTCCCTGACCCTGGAACCGAGTCCGAGAACAATCAGGACCAGGAGCAGAAGGACGAAAAGAGGCAGAAACCGGGTCAGCTTTCCTGGTTTTTTCTGCTCCATGTTCTTGTCCTGCCTATGTTATGCCGCATGAAAGATGTCTCTGCCCGCCAGCCGGGCCATGCTTGATTCTGCCTGGGCAACGCAGGCATAACCTATAGCATTTCTTCCTGCGAAAAACAATTTTTCAGGTGCTGTTTTCATCGGCCGCCTGCTGTTTGCGGCGGAGAAAACCTGCGACAGCCTCGGCGTAGAAACAGAAGGTCATCCCCGCAACACTTGTACTCGTGGTAACCCAGAAAAGGAAAAGGTGCAGGGTCTTTCTCTCGTACAGAAGAAGGTCAAGAACAAACAGGATCAGGCCGAGATGGATCAGGGACGAGCCGAGCCGCACCCAGTACCCCTTTTTGTGGAAATGCAGGGCCTGGCTGCCGCCAAGGGCCAGGACGAGGACAGTCAATTGCAGGACAAGGGAAGCCCCGAGTATGACAAAGAGGCTTGCCTTCCCCCCTGCCGCAAGCCATGTCAACACGGCGCTGCCACCGAGCAACACCGTCAGGCGGTTGACCCAGGCAGTCGGCAGCAGCCGCTTTGGCACACAGATGCCGAGCAGGAGGATGAGGCCGATGACAAAGGGAGAAACAAAACCGTTCATCCTGTTCATGTAGGCCATTTTCACCGCCGGGCTCATCTGCTGTATCTGGGCAAACTTAAAATAAAACATACCGTAGATGCTGATCAGCGAAATAACAAAGAGCACCAGCGTTGTTGCCAGGATCAGATAAAAATCGTATGAACTTTTCCCTTTCATGTCCCTTTTTCTGCCGTATTTCTGTCGCCGCTGCCGTGTCCCGGCCACGGGCAGGGGTGTCTTCTTCCTGAAATTTACTGAAACGTGTGTTCACCTGGAAAATAAAAAGATGTTAGAAAGGTGAAAATCATTGCCCCGAAACATATGATTCCCAAAAATGCGGTAAAGTACCACATCGACTTTTTATTGGCATAGAGCCTTGTGTGGAGATAGGTGGAAAAGACGGCCCACATCATCAGTGAACTGCAGATCTTCGGGTCCCACCACCAGTTCGGCCCCCAGGCCTTGAGGGCCCAGGGATAGCCCAGCAGCATTCCCAGGGTGAGCATGAAGAATCCGAGCTTGGCATAGGCATAGCCGACCTTTTCAATCAGAAG
>JAFDCC010000283.1 GCA_019312985.1 Deltaproteobacteria bacterium | reverse complement strand
CTGCCTTCCATGTCACCATGGAAGCGGTGAGCTCTTACCTCGCCTTTTCACCCTTACCCCCGTTGCCGGGGGCGGTATGTTTTCTGTGGCACTTTCCCCCGGTCACCCGGGGTTCGCGTTACGAACCACCATGCCCTGCGAAGTTCGGACTTTCCTCCGGCCCGCCTGAACGGACCGGCGATCATGCGCCCACTCCAGGGGTAATAGTAAGAACTCATGGACCTGCTGTAAAGCAATATTCAAATTCCCCTGCAGCGGCGCTCCGGAAAGGGCGGGTATCAGTAAGGCTTGTTGGGGGGAAATGAGTGTGGGGCCGGAACAGGCGGCAAGCAACTCGGAGTCAGCGGGAACTGAAATGGTCGTCAATGGCCTCGTTGGCAAGCTGGTCGGCGCGGCTGTTGTGCTCCCGCCGCACATGGCGGATAGTGTACGAAGCAAAACCGGTCAATAGCTGTTGAACCTTCTTGAAAAGCGGCAGCAGGTTAGGGTGCTTTACCCTGTAGGCGCCAAGGACCTGCTTGACGATGAGCTCCGAGTCCAGGTGGATTTTCAGCCTGCCGCGGCCAAGTTCCCCGCAGCGGGATAGCCCGAGAAGCAGGGCCCGGTATTCCGCCTCGTTGTTGGTGCACTGCCCCAGGTATTTTCCTGCAGCAGCAAGCTCGTTGCCCTCTTCATCGCATATGGCGACCCCGGCACCGGCCTCGCCGGGGTTGCCCCTGGAGGCGCCATCCGTGTAGAGGTGGAGCGTTCTGCCCCGCAGTGCCCCCTGCCAGTCCTCGGCGCTGTTCTGCCACAGGGAGGGCTGGGAAGTTGCTTTGCGCTCCCTTTTTTCGGGAGGGGCCAGGGCGTCTGCGGTCTCCCGCAGGAGTCGCCGCACCTCCCCGGGGGAAACGTCATGAAAGCAGTCAGCGAGAACGTCGTCCGGCAGCTTTACGGCCAGAATCCGGAGAATGCTGCCGGCCTCGCCCCTGCTGCCAGAGCCTGTCCCGCCGCGGCTCACTCCCCTTCCTTCTCCGGCATGTGGTAGAGGATACGCTGGCAGGTTGGGCAGTTGAGAATTCTGTCGCCCTTCATGATGTCGTTGAATTGCTGCGGCGGAATACTCATAAAGCAGCCCTGGCAGACGCCGTTGACCACCCCGACAACGGCCTTGCCGTTGCGCCGGGTCCGGAGCAAGTCATACTTTCTGAGAACAGGGGCCTTGATCTCTTTTGCCAGGGCATCGCGCTTGCTGACAAACTTTGCCTTCTGCCCTTCAATTTTTCCGGCAAGTTTTTTTACCTCCGAGCTCTGCTCGGCAAGCTCCTTCTCCTCTTGCTTCACCAGGCTCTCCTGCTCCGCCTTGATCTTGGCGTCGGCCTCGCTTCCCTCCATGATCCTGACGACTTCTTCTTCCTTTTCCTTGATGTTTTTCTTGCCGTCTTCAATCTCCTTCAGCAGGCTCTGGTACTCACGGTTTGTCTGGACCTGCATCATCTTGGACTGGCGCTCCTTGATCCGGCTCAGTTCATCGGCCAGTTCGGCCTCGAGCTCCCGCCTCTTGCCCTCCGCCGCTTCGATTTTTTCCTGCAGTTCACCGATGGAGCCCTGCCGCTCCAGAAAGGCCTTTTCCCTCTTTGTCAGCGCCTTATTTTCCGCTTCGATCTCGGCATCAAACTTTGCTATTTCCAAGTCAACTTCCTGCAGTCCTGTCAACTGCATGATCTCTTCATTCAATTGGCTGTCTCCTTCATTGGTGTCGTGGTAAGGAATCGTATTATCGTCTTGTAAAAAACGCTCTTTTAACCTGAATATCCCATGTTCGCCGCCGCCCTGCACCACCTTTCATGACTGCGGCTGGTGGTAGACAAAGGGGTTCTGCTGGGTGGCGGACGCTGCCACAGGGACGGCGAAGTCCTTCTCCGTAAAAATCTCCTGGAGCATTTCTGCCAGCGATTCCACCACCGGGTTTTCCGTGGCAAAATGGCCGGCATCAATGATGCAGAAACCCGAGGCCTCGGCCCACCTCGCCGTGCTGTGCTTGACCTCGCCGGTAACGTAGACCTGGGCCCCGCCGGCAAATGCCGCCTCGGCCAAGTCTGAACCGCTGCCGCCGCAGACGGCGACCCTGGTTATTTCATCCGGCAGCCGCCCTGCGACCCGGAGCGCCGGTAGCTTGAAAAAATCACACAGGTAGCCGATAAATGCCTCGGGACTCAGCGGGTCCGCAAACCGGCCAACACGGCCGAAGCCGAGGCCGGCCCCTGCCCCCCCTGTTGCCTCCACCAGCGGTCTGCAGTTCTGCAGGCCGAGACTTTCGGCCAGGATGTCATTAACGCCGCCGCCGGCCTGGTCAAGGTTGGTATGGCAGCCGATGACCGATATTTCATTTTCCAGGGCCCGCCGCAGCAACCTGCCGAGGGGCTCATCGGTGTATATTGCCTTGAGTGGCTGAAAAATAAGGGGGTGATGGGTAATTATGCAGTCAGCCCCAAGCTCGAGGGCCTCGTCCATGACCTCGTCCGTAGGATCAAGGGCGACCAGGATGCCGGTAACGGCCCTGTTTTTCTCGCCCACCAGCAACCCTACATTATCCCACTGCTCCGCCATGTTGAAGGCGGCAATTTCATCGAGAATTTTAAGCAGATCTTTTACTTTCATGCTGTCATCATGCAGTCTGGCCCCGCAGCCCGTGACACAATAAAGAAAAAAGGCACACCTCTTGTTCAGGTGTACCTTTTCAGACGATCAGGAGAACTTTCTGCGGCCCGCCCCCTCTGGAAATAAACCTCCGGGGCCTCTCTTTCAGGCGGTAAAATCTGGAAACCGCAAAATTATTACAACTTGCCTGCCATTTCATATTATTTTTCTGCAACTGGCCCGGAAACGCTGTGCTGTCAACCCGGGGAACGCAGTGGCGTAAAGATCATTATTGCCAAAGGCGCCGCCATGTCACCCGCCTGCGCCTTTATGCTTGATCGGCTGAAAGCCTGTGCGGCGCCCGGCTCTTGACAAAAATCCGTATTCGATG
>JAFDCC010000282.1 GCA_019312985.1 Deltaproteobacteria bacterium | reverse complement strand
GTTCTGTCGCCGTCTTTGTTGCGCTCATTGTCTTTATCTCCCCGCTGACGGCTGTGACGCTGGCCGCTGCCGCTGCAAAAAACGACAGCAGCAGGACCAGAATCCCGCCGGTCACGCTTGTCAGTATTGTTTTCATCGTGTCCCTCCTATATCATGCATATGCATGAGGCATGGGCTGATTGCATGTTTCCTTCCTTTATAATAATCATTAATGTATGCAGGGAAAGAAAAAGGATGTTCCATGAAGCGATTATCGGGGAATGTGGCTGTTTTTTCTGAAAAAGCCGTGTGCACCCGGAAACCGTCCGCCAACAAACACCGGGACCGGGGCAGCTCCTTTGAAATCGCACATTTTTTGATAAGAGGAAGAGACAGGGAGAAACAACATGGCCGAACAGGTACTGAAAGCAGAGGATGTCAGCAAGTCGTACCAGGTGGCGGAGCGAAGTATCAGGGTCCTTGACAGGGTAAGCCTGGTGGTGGCACAAGGCGAATTTCTCGTGGTTGAGGGAAAAAGCGGCAGCGGCAAATCGACGCTGCTGGGCCTGCTGTCCGGGCTCGACAGGCCCGACACCGGCAGGATCTTCCTCCACGGCCGGGATATCACCATGCTGAGCGAAGACCAGCTCGCGCCGTTTCGCAACCGGGCGACGGGCTATGTCTTCCAGTCCTTTCACCTGGTCCCCTCGCTGACCGCCCTGGAAAACGTCATGTTCCCGGCCGAGCTGAACCGCGATCCAAATGCCGGGGAAAAGGCGGCGGAACTGCTCCGACGGGTCAACCTTTATGAACGTGGGGCCAACTTCCCGCACCAGCTTTCGGGTGGGGAAAAACAGCGAATTGCCATATGCCGGGCCCTGGTCAACAGGCCGCAGGTTGTTTTTGCCGATGAGCCGACCGGCAACCTCGACTCCGCCAACGGTGAAACCGTTTTGCATCTGCTCCTGGAACTGCGGCGCGAACTCGAAACAACCCTTGTTCTGGCCACTCACAGCCGGGAGATCAGCCGCTCGGCCGACCGTATCCTCCACCTCGCCGACGGCCGGATCACGCCCTAAAGGAGTTGAAAGCCGTGAGAAAACCTGCAAAAGGACGACGATGATCCACTCGCGTTTCATACTCCGCCAGGTCCGCTCCTCCGGCAAGCAGGCGCTGATCCTTGTCCTCTGTGTCGCCCTGTCGCTGCTCACCCTGGTTTCACTCGGCGGCTTCAGCAGCTCGGTTCGCAGCTCCATGCTCCAGGACGCCAGGCAGCTCCACGCCGCCGACATCATCATCCACACCCATTACCCCCTGTCTGCAGGCCTGGAGGCCGCGACCAAGAAATACGAACAGGAGGGGCAGACGGTGGGCGCCCTGGTGCTTGAATTCTACAGCATGGTCGCCAACCCCCGCCTTGAAACTTCGCTTCTCAGCCATCTCAAGGTGGTCGAGAAGGGGTACCCCTTTTATGGCAAGGTCGAGCTCGGTTCGGGGCGGGAGTTCGCCACTGTTCTGGCTCCAGGGACCTGCATTGTCGCGCAGACGCTGCTCGACCGGCTCGGGGCCGCAATCGGCGACACTATCCAGGTCGGTAGTGCCGGCCTGCTGGTTGCCGACACGGTGACTGCAGAGCCGGACAGGCCCGTATCCTTTTTTTCCTTCGGGCCGCGAGTTTTTATTAACGCGGCCGATCTTCAGAGGCTCGACCTGGTCAAAAAAGGAAGCCGCATCCACTACAGCTACCTGCTCAGGGTTTTCGACCCGGCCCGGGTTGACCTCATTGCCGATGAACTCGCAGACGCTGCCGTCAGCGGGCAGGAGCGGGTCAACACCTTCCGGAATGCCGAATCGGGCGTGAAGCGCTTTTTTGTCAACTTTCTCTTTTTCCTCAACCTCCTCGGCATATTCACTCTGCTCCTCGCCGGCATCGGCATCCAGACCGCCCTGCACGCCCTGCTGCGCGACAGCGAGTACACCATCGGCATTCTCAAGGCGGTCGGCGCCACGAACCGCTTCATCTGCCTGCAGTTCATCACCATGATTTTCCTGCTCGGTGCAGCCGGCACCTTTCTGGGGCTGATCCTCAGTGTCCTCCTGCAGCTCTACTTTCCCGCGCTGTTTGCCGGCATATTGCCGGCCGGTGTCAAGCTGGCAATTTCATGGGGAACCGTTTTCGAAGGACTGGTTCTCGGCACGGTCGTGGTCGCACTCTTCTCCTTCCTCCCGCTCTCCCGCCTGAAAAACCTGGGTCCGGCCGCAGTTTTACGGAAGGAAAGCGGCCCGGCGGCCGGCGGTTTACAGCATTTTGCCGCCGTTGCCGTCATCACCTGTTTCTTCACCGGTCTCACCGTCTGGCAGCTTGAGGATGTCCGGACGGGGGTTTTCTTTGTCCTCGGGCTTTTTGTCCTGCTCGGCCTCAACGGCCTCTTCACCCATATCATGCTCTTTGCCATGCGGAAACGGCCGCCGCGCAGTCTCCTCCTGCGCCAGGCATTCAAAGGGCTGTTCCGGCCGAAAAACGCCACCCGCGCCATCGTCGTTACCCTCTCTTCTTCGCTGGCTGTAATCTTTTCCATTTACCTCATCGAGCAGAACCTGCTGGCAACCTTCATCCAGTCCTACCCCCCCGATCTGCCCAATGCCTACTTTCTCGATATCCAGACCTCGCAACGCCGCGATTTTGCCGCCCTGGCCGGGACAGAACTGCAGTTCTACCCCATTGTCCGGGCCCGGCTT
>JAFDCC010000281.1 GCA_019312985.1 Deltaproteobacteria bacterium | reverse complement strand
TGCCGTCATGGTAAGGGTCTGCCAGCTGCCGGAGTTTCTGGGTCAGCCCGACGCCGAGAGGGCAGTCATCCTGTCGAAAGCTGTCTTTATTCATGTCTTTGCTGCAAACAGATGTTTTGTCAGCCAGCGGATGCCGAAGCGAAGGAGAAGCAGGTCGTCGGCAAGGATTGCTTCCCTCTCCTCCCTGTCCGGGAGATATTTATTGTAAAACGCAGGCGAGGCCGCCATGCTGCCAAACTCGTCGAGCCGGTAAAGTGCCAGCAGGAAAAGATCTTTTTCCTCCGCGGTGAGGGGCCGTGCCCCCCGGCGGATCTCTTCGTGGTACAGCAGCCCCAAAAGCTCATCTTTGAGCCGGTTGTACTCTGCCAGCCCCTGGTTTTCAGACCACCCGGCAACGGTGTGCGAAGTATCCGTTGCAAACCCGCGGCAGTGCTCCTCGCGGACCAGGACATGCATTTCCCGCACCGTGCCGTCTTCAGCCAGGGTGGCGCCGCGGCCGACGGGGTAGGCCCGGCAGGCCCCCGGCCGGTTTTCGTACACCCGGCAGCCCTCCTGCGAAATGAAGGGGCAGCTGGCCCTGCCGTCATCGACCATGCCGAGGTACAAGCGGGGAAAACCGCCCCGATCGTCCTCCTCCAGGACCACGTAGCGGTCGATAAAGGCTGTTGAAGTCAGCTGCAGCACCTGCCGCAGACGGAGGACATCGTAGGGCGCGAGGACCAGTTCCAGTTCGCGGCAGCACTCGGTATAGCAGGAGAGACCGGAGTGGCACGCGAATGAAAAGCGCTTGCCGCTGCAGAGCCTGGAGACATTGTCGGGAAATTGCATGGCTGCTTCAGCTGAACGCCGGGGCAACTCAGTGGCCCCCGGAGAATTTACAACGGGAACCACCGGCGCTACTGGCCCGGAGGCGGCTCTCCTGCCCCCTTATCACTTCTCCTTTTTCCACAGGCTCAGCAGGGGGCTCGCCACAAAGACAGAGGAGTACGACCCCACCAGGAGCCCGATCAGCAGTGTGAAGGAAAAGTCATGAATTACCGTGCCGCCGAGGAAGAAAAGGGCGATCAGGACCAGGGCGGTGGTGAGCGACGTGACCAGGGTTCTGCTCAACACCTCGTTAATACTGGTATTGATGGTGGCTACCAGAGATTGATGCCTGCCGGCGCCATGCGCCGCCTTTTTCATGTTTTCCCGTATCCTGTCAAAAACCACGACAGAGTCGTTGAGGGAATAGCCGGCCAGGGTCAGGAGGGCCGTGACGATGAGGAGGGTAATCTCGATATTGAGGATCCAGCAAACCCCGAGAACCACCATGACGTCGTGAAAGGTGGCGATGGCCGCGGCAAAACCAAAGCTCAGGTCGAAGCGCATGGCAAGGTAGAGAATGACCCCGGCAAGCGAGATAAAAATGGCCTGCAGCGCCTTGTTGCGCAGGACTTCGGAGATGGAGGAGCCGATGGCCTCCTGGCTTTCCATAACAAAACCCTTTGCCGGCAGATACTCATTAAAGACCTGGGCGACCTCCTCGCCGAGGTTGGAAACCTTCTCCTCGGATTGCTTCAGCCTGACAATGAGCCTGTTTTCATTTTCCACCTGCTGCAGGCTGACATCGCCGAGGCCGTTTTCTTCCAGGACGGACCGGACCTCCTGAAGGCTGAACGGCTCCTGCGCATGATACTGGACCAGGATGCCGCCGGTGAAGTCAACGCCGAGGTTGGCCTTGCCCCGGGAAATCTGGACAAAGGCGATAAGGCCGAGAAGCACGAGGAACCCGGAAATGGCAAAGGTGATCTTCTTCAGCTGCATGTAGTCGAAATTCGGCGTTTTGATGAACTGGAAGAATTTTATGGGCTTAAGCAGCCGCCTGCTGTGGAGAAAGTCGTACACCAGCCTGGTGCCGAAGAGCGTCGATACCAGGTTGAAGGTAATGCCGAGGGAGAGGGTGACGGCAAAGCCCTTGATCGGGCCGGTGCCGAAAAGAAAAAGGGCCAGAGCCGTAATCAGGGTCGTGACCTGGGAGTCGATGATTGTCCAGAACGCCTTATCAAAGCCCCCTTCCACCCCGGACTTCACCGACTTGCCGATGGCAAACTCCTCCCGCATACGCTCAAAAATCAGGACATTGGCGTCAACTGCCATGCCGATGGAGAGGATGATGCCGGCAATGCCCGGCAGGGTTAGGGTGGCGCCCAGGGCCGCCAGGCCGGCAAAGAGCAGAAAGATGTTCAGCATGAGGCCGAAATTGGCGATAACGCCGGACAAACGGTAGTAGACCATCATGAAAACAAGGACAAGGACGGTGCCGAGCAGACCGGACATCAGCCCCTTGTCAATGGAGTCCCTGCCGAGGCTGGCCCCGACCGTCAGGTTCTGGATGATTTCCACCGGCGCCGGCAGGGCCCCGACCCGCAAAACAATGGCCAGGTCGGTGGCCTCATCGTAGGTGAAGCTGCCGGAGATCTGGGCCGAGCCGCCGAGGATCTTCTCGCGGATCACGGGCGCTGAACGGATCACCTCGTCAAGGATAATGGCAAACCGCTTGCCGACATTCTTTTCCGTGACCTGGGCGAATATTCTGCCGCCCCGGCCGGTGAGGTCGAGACCGACATAGGGTTCGTTAAAGGTGCCGCCCACCCTGACCTGGGCATTCTTGACCATCTCGCCGGTCATCATCACCTGGCTCTTGATCAGCAGCGGTGTCTTGGACTCTGCCCCGGTCTGCGGGTCGATATTTCTTTCAAAGTAAATCTCCGTGCCCTGGGGCAGTTGGTTCTGCAGGGCAAGGTTCAGCTTCTTCCTGCTCTCGCCCCACTGCCACTTGCCGCTGCTCTGCGCCTGGCTGACAAGCTGCCAGGGATCCATTCCCGACTCCTCGTCCAGGAGTTTGAACTCAAGCTGGGCCGTCTGGCCGATAAGGCTCAGGGCCCGCTCCGGGTCCTTGACTCCGGGGAGCTGCACCACTATCTCGTCGGTGCCCTGGCGGATGATGACCGGCTCCGCCACACCGAACTGGTCGATCCTGTTACGGATGATCTCCAGGGACTGGGTGACGGCATTCTTCCTGATAAAATCAATCTCTTCCTGCGCAAGGCTCAGAAAAACCCGCGGGAAAGATCCCTCTTCCGCCTGGATATCGACCAAAAGGTTGGGGAAGTCGTTTTCCACCAGGTTCCTTACCGTTTCCAGGGCGCCGGTGTTCGGCAGGGTGAAGACCGCTTTCAGCGGGTCCCCGGAACTGGTGCGGACCGCGGTGATCTTTTTCTCGGCCAGCCCTTCCTTGAGGTCGCTGGCAGCCAGGTCAAGGGTGTTCTCCTGGGCCTTCTTCAAATTGACCTTGAGCACCAGGTGCATGCCGCCCTGCAGGTCAAGGCCCAGGTTCAGGCCATCCGGCGCAATATACTTGCTTATCCAGCCGGGCGCCCCCTTGAAAAGGGAGGGGGTCAGAATGGTACCTGCTGCCAGAAACATGAATACCAGGAGTATTATCTTCCACTTGAGGGTTTTGTTCATCCCGCCAGCTCCTTCGCGTTTTTATATGAAAGCCCACTGCGCTTGTTGTTCACAGCCCGGACCGCTGCAGCCCGGGCACCACGGCTCAAAAAAGCCTGGCGCTGTTCCATGGAAGCAACAGCCTTTTCTTGTTTTTTCCCCCGTATTCTGCGGAAAAGAAAAGGGCGATTATACCCTAGATGCCGAAAGTGTCAATTTGCTTTTACCGATCGGCTTGCCGGCGTAAAAAAGGGCAGCAGCGCCCGCCTTTTACAGCCTGTTGATGGCGACCCCCATGCAGCCGGCGCCGAAGCCGTTGTCAATGTTAACGACCGCCACCCCCGGAGCACAGCTGTTGAGCATGCCCAGCAGGGCCGTGATGCCGCCGAATGAGGCACCATATCCGACGCTTGTCGGAACCGCAATAACCGGCCGCTGAACGAGCCCGGCGACGACGCTGGGCAGGGCGCCCTCCATGCCCGCCACGACAATCAGCACGGCGGCCTCGTGCAGCAGCTCCTTCTGGGAAAGCAAGCGGTGGATGCCCGCCACCCCGACATCATAGAGCTTTTTCACCGGGCTCCCGAGGCAGCGCACGGTGTGGAAGGCCTCTTCGGCCACCGCCATGTCCGATGTCCCGGCAGAAAGGACAAGAATCGTCCCCCGGGAGGCGTATTCCGGGATCCTGTCCATGTTGCCGACCAGCATCCGGGCCGTCTCAAGGTACTCCAGGCCCGCGAGCCGCTCCTGGACAAAAGCCCCTTTTTCAGGGTCGATCCTCGTGGCCAAGACGACAACCGGGCGGGCGAGCATGGCCTCCATGATCGCGGCTACCTGGGCAGCGCTCTTGTCGGCGCCATAGACAACTTCGGGAAAACCGGTTCGCAGGCTCCGGTGGTGGTCGAGGCAGGCAAACTCCATCGCTTCGGCGGGCCAGTGCTTCATCTGCCTGACGGCCGCTGCAATATCACAGCTCCCCTCCCGGACCTGCTCCAGAAGTCTTGTCAGTTCCTTTTCGTCCATGGTTGCCTGCCCTCCTCCTTCTGCAGCACCAGTTTTACGCCGCAACAGGTCTTCCGGTTCTCCCCCTTTTGCGGCAAAGATGACCCCCGGCTGCAGAGATGTTGCATTCCGGCTGCAAGTTTCCTACAATACCGGACATTCTGCAATAATTCCAGTCGTCGAAACCATAACCATTATTTTACAATCTTCCATTGACGCCGAAACCGTAACGCAAAACACCTTTCATGAAGAAGAACTCTGCCATGCAGGCAGCTGCACGGCTCGCCTTTATCACCTCTCTCACCCTGCTCCTGGTTAAATTCGGGGCCTATTACCTCACCGGCTCCAAGGCCGTGCTCTCCGATGCCATCGAGTCTATCATAAACGTCGCCACCGCTGCCTTTCTGCTGTTTTCCATCCGCGTCAGCTCGAAGCCTGTCGACGAAAACCATCCCTACGGGCACGGCAAGATCGAATCGTTTTCCGCCGGGCTGGAAGGCGGCCTTATCACCATCGCTGCTATCCTCATCTTCGTTGAGGCGGTGCCCGCTTTTTTTGTGCCGCAGGCCCCCAGGAACCTCGGGCTCGGCCTCTATATCCTGGCAACCGCCGGCATGGTCAACCTGGTGGTCGGCTCCTACCTCCTGCATGCCGGGAAAAAATACAGCTCCGACGCCCTCAGCGCCGACGGCCGCCACCTTCTCACCGATTTTTACACCAGCGCCGGTGTCATTGTCGGCCTGATGCTCTACCGCTTAACCGGCTTTCTCTGGATTGACCCCCTCGT
>JAFDCC010000280.1 GCA_019312985.1 Deltaproteobacteria bacterium | reverse complement strand
TGAAGATATCAACCGGCTTGCAGAGCGGCTGGCGCTCATAGATGAACAGCTGCGCAAGGCAGCGGAACGGGTAAACCTGGCCGAAAACGAGATAAAGGGCATCAAGGAGGCCCGCAGTCAGGAAGCGGCACAGCGGGCCATGGAGGCGGCCCGGAAGGCACGGGAGGCGGAAAGAAAGGCGCGGCTGGCAGCCGAAGAGGAAGCGCAGCGAAAAAAAACCCGGACATTAACGCCCGATGCCCTGAAGGTGGATGTCAGCAGCCAGAACATCACCGCAATCTCGGCAGACGAGGTGGAGGCGGTGGAACCGCCGGTGGCTGAAGAAAAGGCGCCAAAGGAAGAACCGCCCCAGGCGGCAACGGTAAAAGCTGAGCCCGCGCCTGCCGCGGTGAAAAGTGCTGCCCCAGCTCCCCCGGAGCCTCCGCCTGCGCCGCCTGTTTCAGGAAAACTTGCCGAAGCCATGGGTTTTTTCAAGCAGAAAAAATACCGTGATGCCTACAACGGTTTTGCCGAATACCTGGAAAAAAACCCCTCCGGTTCCGAGGCTGTCGAAGCCCGCTACTACGCCGGCGAGAGCCTTTTTGAGGATAAAGACTATGAGCTCGCCATCCTGGAATTCCAGAAGGTCATCGTCGAGCACTCCAGGCATGCCCTGGCACCGAAGGCTCTGTACAGGCAGGGTCTCTCCTTTGAAAGGATAAACGACACGGAAACTGCCCGCATTATCTATAACAAGCTTGTCGACTCATACCCGGAAGGCGCAGAGGTTAAGGCGGCAAAAGCCCGCCTGGAAGAGTTGAAATAGCCGGACGACCTTATTTCAGGCACCGGGCCCCGGGTTCGCATCGATCTCTTCATTGCTGCTGCCCCATGGCGCAACACGCAACAGCAGCAGCATCCCCGGCAGAGCCGCCAGGGCACAGGCGACATAGAAACCCGGCCAGCCGAAAAACTCGGCCATATAACCGGTAACGGCGGCGGCCGCTGTGCCGGGGATTGCCATGAGGCTTGTCATCATGGCATACTGGGTCGCGGTGAATTTCTTGTTGGTCTGTACCGCCATGTATGTGGCATAGGCCGCCTGTCCCATACCCGTGGCCATAAACTCGAATGCCACGATGCCGCTCAGCAGGAGGTGATTCTTGCCGACAATTGCCAACAGGGCAAAACCGGCCGTGGATACCGCCTGGAGTATACCGAAAAACCAGAGCGAGTTGGCAATCCCCAAACGGATCATGACAACCCCGCCCAAAAAGGCGCCGCCGAACAGGGCCGCCATCCCTATCCCCTTGACAATGACAAAGTATTCCTGCTTGGAAAATCCCATCTTCAGTATAAAGGGAATATTCATGGCGCCGGCCATGTTGTCGCCGACCTTGTAGAGGAGAATGAAGGCCAGGACCCACAGGGCGCCGCCGCGGCTGAAAAACTCGCGGAAGGGTTCAACCACTGTTTCCTGAAAGTTCTGCGGTGGTGTCACGCCGGTGTCCGGTTCAGACACGAGCAGGGTCGTGATGATGCCGATGGCCATCATGAGGCACAGTACCAGGTGCACAGCCGGATAGCCGATCCTGTCGGCAAGAAAAAAGGCAGTTCCCGTTGAAGCAAACATGCCAAAACGCCAGGCGTTCATCCAAATGCCTGTTCCCAGGCCCAGCTCTTCGTCTGTCAGGTATTCACGCCGGAAGGCATCGAGGACGATATCCTGGGAAGCGCTGAAAATGGCGATACAGAAGGCAACCACCCCCATCAGTTTCAAGGATTCTGTCGGGTCAAACTGCCCCATGGCCGCGATGAGAACGAGCAGGCCAACCTGGGTCGCCAGCATCCAGCCGCGTCGCCTGCCGAGCAGCGGCGGCGTAACCCCGTCCAGTGCCGGGGCCCAGAGGAACTTCCAGGTATAAGGCAGGGCCACCGCCGAAAAGAGGCCTATGGTGCCCAGGTCTATATTGGCATCGGTGAGCCAGGCCTTGAGAACCTCCCGGATAACGTAGAAAGGAAACCCGGAAGAAAAGCCGAGGGCGAACATGGCAAGCATCTTCGGGGAAAGAATAATTTTAATTGTACTCCGGGACATGGTAAGAATAGAGTCTGCGGCTATGCTGGTATGTGGCAACCGCTTCTGCGTCCTGCCGCGTTGCTGCTGCCGGGCATCCCTGGGCTTCCTGAAAAAAAGCCGGCCGCGGCACGAAGAAATTTTCGCGGGGCAGCAAAAGGGGTGCTTCTATAAACAAGCAAAGCCTTAGCAGGTTTACACCAAAAACGGAAGAAAAGAATTATCGAGGGTTTCTGCCCTTTGCCGCCCCATGAAAATTCGTCTCGACAAGCTGCTGCTGGAAAAAAAACTGGCGCCAAGCAGACAAAAGGCCCAGGCCCTGATCGGCGCCGGCCTGGTCCTTGTAGATGAAAAGCGGGCCGACAAGCCCGGCACCCTGGTGGACGAATCCGCAACTGTCCAGGTGCGGGAGACACCTCCCTATGTCAGCAGAGGCGGCGCCAAGCTGGCGGCCGGACTCGCGTCTTTCAACATAAAGCCGGCAGGACTTGTCTGCCTCGATATCGGGGCCTCAACAGGGGGGTTCACTGACTGCCTTCTGCAGAACGGCGCCGCCAGGGTCTATGCCGTTGACGTGGGATACGGCCAGCTGGCCTGGAAACTGCGCCAGGACCCGCGGGTAGTCGTCATGGAGCGAACAAATGCCCGCTACCTGACCCCCGCTGATTTTGCCGAACCAATTGACCTTGCCGTGATCGACGCCGCCTTTATTTCCCTCAAACTGCTGATTCCTCCCCTGCTGCCGTTATTTAGAAAGGAGATTTCCATTCTGGCCCTGATCAAGCCGCAGTTTGAGGCGGGGCGGGAAAAAGTCGGCAAGAAGGGGGTTGTGCGCGATCCTGTTGTTCACCAGGAAGTGATCGACGGTATAATTACCTTCTGCAAAAGCCTGGGCCTGCAGAGCAGCGGTGCTGTCCCCTCACCTATCCTGGGCCCCAGGGGAAACAGGGAATTTCTCATCCATCTCTTTGCGAAAACGGCTCCCATTTGATCCCATGGTCCGGTTTGCATTAATCATAGCGCTCCTGCTCGTTTTTCCATGCGCCATTGCTGCAGCCGAGCCTGCGGCACCGGGGCAGTGCCAGACCATTGATGACTTTGCCACAGGAATCAAGCCCGATTGGAAACATAAATCATTCAAGGGGACAACACAGTACTCCTGGGTTAAAGAGGACGGCCGGGGCTTTGTCAGGGCCAACAGCCGGGGGACGGCGTCCGGCCTCTATTACGAGATCAACTATGATTTGAAGCAGTACCCGTACATCACGTGGCAATGGAAGGTGGACAATACCCTCGAGAAGGGAGATGCCACCACAAAAGCAGGCGACGATTACAGCGCCAGGATATATGTCGTCTTTTCCTCCTTTTTCTTCTGGAATACCCTGGCAATCAACTATATCTGGGCCAACAGGCTACCGCAGGGGGAAGCCCTTCCCAACCCTTTTACTGCAAACAATATGATGTACAGTGTTGAATCCGGCCCGGCCGCCACCGGCAGGTGGATTACCGAGACAAGGAACATTTATGAGGATTTCAAGGAATTTTTCAAGAGGGAGCCGCCGAAGGTTGCCGCCATCGCCATCATGACCGACAGCGACAACACCGGCGCCACTGCATCGGCAAGTTACGGGCCCATCGCATTCTGCAGGAGCGACCCGCGCCAACAATGATTCTGACGGTTCATTGTCCCAAGAACTGAATTGACTTGATGGTATGATGATGCTATACATTTGTGCAGCCGGAACCCTTTCCGGCAGCCGCATATGATTGACAGACCCTTCAACTGCCAACAAAACATTCAGGAAGAGTTTTTATTATGAAAACCAAGGCTTTCCGCAATCATTTCCGAATTACTCTTGTTGCCCTGCTCATTCTGTCATTGCCCGCCGCAGCCGTTGCCGCAGATTATGTCAGTGTCAAAAAAGA
>JAFDCC010000279.1 GCA_019312985.1 Deltaproteobacteria bacterium | reverse complement strand
TGTCGACAATACCGCCCCGGACGGAAAAGTCTCCCGTGGTCTGGACCAGGGAGACATTCTCGTAGCCCAGCTGCACCAGGCTCCGGATCAGTCCCTTCTGCTCCACCTCCTCGCCGCGGAGAATGAGCTCCACCAGGGAGCCAAGGCTGCTTTTTGGCATGACGCGCCGCAGCAGCGACTCGCAGGAGGCGACGAGGATCAGCGGCGCCTCGGCGGTGAGAATGCGGTAGAGCGCGTTGATGCGCTCCGCCACCGTGGCCGGGTCGGGCGACAGCGGGGTGTACGGCGGGATGTCAAAGCCGGGGTAGAGGATGACCGGCAGCGGTGAAAAGAGGCTTATGTCCTGGACGGCAAGCTCTGCCAGCCGTTCAGACGGGGCGATGTAGAGCAGCGGCCTTTTGGTTTCGGCGGCCGCCCGGGCCGCTACATAGGCAGGGCTGCCGCCCTGCAGCCCACTGAGGCAGAGGTGCCGGTGGCCGGCATTGAGTAACCTGTGAAGTTCTTCCATTCCAGATGCAAAGGGGCTCTTGGGCGCCCTGTCGCTTCAAAAGAATAAGGACCGGGGCCCGGAGCGTCGAGTGACAGTATCGCAATCGTGCAGGAGGTCTTGTCACGCGCTAGAACATTCCGCCGATGCTGAATTCCCAGTTGCTGCTGTCCTCGTCTGGCAGGGGATCAATGACGTAGGCCCACTCGAGGCGCAGCGGCCCCATGGGAGACATCCAGCGGACGCCGGTGCCGACACTCTGCTTGATATCGGCAAAATCCCACTCGTCGTCATAGACATTGCCCGCATCGTAGAAGAAAAGGCCGCGGAGGCCGCCTTCTTTTATCAGCGGGAAGTGGTACTCGATATTGGTATACCACATGATCGTGCCGCCGATCTTGTCGTCCGGGTCGGTGGCCCCTTCCGGGGTCACCGCTATCGTTCTGCTCGGAAAGCCGCGGATGGAGTTGATGCCGCCGAGGTAGAACTTTTCAAAGTCCGGGAGCTTGTCGTCTTCGTTTTCCCAGACCTGGCCGGCGGCAAGCTTGAAGTGGAAAGCGGTCTCGTCGATGACCGGCCCCGGGAAGAACCAGCTCGATGAGCCCTCCACCTTGGTATACTGGCTGTCGCCCCCGAGAGGGCCGCCGGCGTATTCGGTGCGGATTGTATTGACCGAGCCTTTCGTGGTGACAAAAAGGCTGTTGCGTGTGTCACGGGTGAAGGAGAGGGTAACGAAGCTTGAGGTATTGACGTTCAGGGATTCTTTGATGGACTGATCGGCATCTTCTGCCACATCGGTCAGTGAGGTGTCGTCAAAGCCGTAGGAAAAGCCCGTATGCCACTCTTCCCAGATCGGATAGCCCAAACGTAAGGCAAAGCCTGTCGAGTCCCTGGTGTAAGTGTCGTACTCGCGCTCCCAGTTGTAGAGATCGAGCCCCACCAGGAGTCTGGAGTCATAGAAGCGGGGTTCGGTGAAGCCGATGTTGTACCGCGCCGATGTGCCGCTGATGTTGGCCTGCAGCGCGAGCCGCTGACCACGGCCCATAAAGTTGTTCTGGCTGACCTCGGCCATGAACAGGAGGTTGTCGACCGAGCTGTAGCCTGCCCCGACACTAAAGGCGCCGGTGGGCTTCTCCTTGACCTCGACCTTCAGATCCATCTTGTCCTTCGCCGCGGTTGCCTCCGGCGTAATGGCGACATCTTCGAAGAAATCGAGGCGCTGCAGCCGCTGGTGGCTTTTACGCAGGGCCTTGGAGTTGAAAATGCCCTTTTCCTTGACCTGGATCTCCCGCCGGATAACCTTGTCCCTGGTCCTGGTGTTGCCCTTGATCGTGATCCGGTTGATATGGACAAGGTCTTTCTTGTTTATCTGGATGGTGATGTCAACCCTTTGCTCTTCGGCGGAGGTGTTAACCGCCGGAACCGCCTCGGCGAAGGCGTAGCCGTTTTCGGCGTAATAATCGTTCAGCCGCAGGATGTCCTCTCGCAGGATGTTGCGGCTCAGGTACTCCTCGTCACGGATTTTGAGCAGCGCCAGCAGTTCCTCTTTGCTGCCGATAATATCCCCGGTCAGCTCGATTTTACCGACCCGGTAGCGTTTGCCCTCGGAAATTTCAATGGTGATATAGAGCCACTTGCCTTCCTGGGTGACCTCGGGCTTGCCGACGGCAGCCTCGATAAAGCCGTGGTGATGGTAGAAAGAGGTGATGCGCGCCGCATCCTGCTCCAGGATTTCGCGTTTCAGCACCCCCGTGTCGGTGATCCATGAAAGCCATCCCCGTTCCTTGGTTCCCATGACCTTTTGCAGCTTGCTGTCCTTGAACGTCTCGTTGCCGACAAAGCGGATCTCCTTGATATAGACCTTTTTCCCTTCCTCGAGGGCAAAGTCGACGTTTACCCGCCCCTCTGCGGCAGCGCTAAGCTGGGGATTGACCTCGGTATTGTAAAATCCCTTGGACTTGTAGAGCGCCTTTATATTGTCGACCGACTCCCGCACCTTCTGCGGGTTGAGGATGGTGTTGGCGGTCACGGTAATGACCTCTCTGATATCCTCTTCCTTTAAATCGTCCTGGCCGCTGATGCTGACCTGGCCGATGAGCGGCTTTTCCTTGACGGCAAATACCACCGTTTTGCCCCGCTCCGAATCACTCACCCGCAACCTGACATCGTCGAAGTATCCCATTTTAAAAACGCTCTTGATGTCATTACGGAGCCGCGCCGGTTCGTAGATGTCGCCGGCACGGCTGGAAATGCTGCGCAGAATCGCGCCGCTGTCGATGCGGGTATTTCCCTCCGGCGCGATGCTTGCGATGAGGTAGGAACGGCCGGTGTAGGCAAGAACGTCCCTGACGATCCTGTCCACGGCCTCGTCGAGGCGGTCCAGCGCCTGGCCGTCCAGGTAATAATAGGTCTGGGAGGCAGGGTCGAGCAGGTCGTACACCTTGATGTCGATGCTGATGCTCTCGCCCAGCCTGGTCAGGGAGCCGGCGGCGACATAGGTGGCGGCCGCGGCCCGGTCCGCGCCGAACTGAAGCAGGGCTTCATGGGATGGCGGCCAGGCAGCAGCATAGTCAAAGGTTTTTTCTGCTTCCGGCCTGGCAATCAGGGTAAAGGTCTGGGTGCGGGCCGGGTCGGATGCCAGGGCCTCTTCCAGGGCCCCGTCAACGGCGCGGGTCAGGCCGGGAACGTCAGTCTGGGTGTTGATCTTCAGGGGCAAAACCAGGGTGTTCGGCTTTTCCGCCGCAGCAACGGAAAGCGGCGCCGCAAGAACGAGGCCTGCCGCAACCATGAGAAAAAAAGCGGCAGCCGGGAAAAGGCAACGGGGCCCGCGGCTGAAAAGGTTCAGCCAGAGGGACTTCAGGACATCCATGAAAGGCAGTGATTTCATCGTTAATGCTCTTTTTGTCGTATTGGTTTGATCGGAGAAATGCATAGAGGGCTCCTTCGCAACAGGGCCGGCATTGCCGGCCGGGAAAGTTAGCCTTAGCCGATACCGTTTAAATAGTCAACAAAACATAAGCGGTTTTCATAATTGTCAGTTTTGCAGCAGTTCGGCCACGGCCGCCTGCGCAAGCCTTGCCAGGTCGTGCTTGGCCATGGCGGCGTCGGTTTCGATGGGGCGGCCGACGCGCACTTGGACCGGGCCCGGTTTCATGAGGAGTCTGCCCTTGGGCAGGATTTCATAGGTGCCGCGGATCGCCACCGGCACTATGGGCACGCCGGCCTTCAGCGCCAGCACCATGGCGCCCGCCTTGAAGTCGTGCAGCCGGCCGTCCCTGCTCCGGGTGCCCTCCGGGAAGATAATAACCGAGGTGCCGCCGCCGATTTTCGCGGCCGCCTCTGCCAGGCTTTTCAGGGCCTTCCGGCCGTGACTGCGGTCAATGGGAATGTAACCGGCCCGCCGCATGGCAGGACCCCAGACCGGCACGGCGAAGAGCTCCTTTTTGGCGAGCCAGCGGAAATCGACCCCGAGAAAACCCTGGAGGACGAAAATATCAAACTGGCTCTGGTGGTTTGCTGCAAATATGTACGGCCGGCCCGGGTCGAGCTTTTCGGCCCACTCCACTGCCACCGCGACGCCGGCAGCGCGGCAGATGGAACTGGCCCACCATGCCGCCAGCCCCTGGATGGAAGCGGCGTCACGGTTCAGGACCAGGGTCATGAAGAGGGTGGCGAGGCTGACCAGCAGGGTGAGCAGGAGGGCATAGGGTATGACGAACAGTGCCCGGAGAAAAGCAAGTAATTTCATCGGCACCGCGGGGCTAGAAGATTTCCTTCAGCGGCCCGATGCCCCTGTTTTCAATTGTTTCAAGGAGCTCTGCCGGCGAGTTGGCAAATGTCTCGGCAAGGGTTTCCGACGGGTCAGGCTCCTTGCTGATCGCCTGCCCCGCGCTAAACTCCTTGCTGCTGAAGGACGAGAAGAGGTTCAGGTGCTCCCAGCGCTTCAGGTAGTACTTGATGAGAGAGGGGAGTTCCGTGAAAATGGTCGCATCCGGATCAGGGTCGATAAAGCTTGAGCGCTGCAGTTTTCTGCAGGAGAGGGTCTGCGTCTTGTAAAAGTTTTCCAGGAAAATCATTTCCTGCGGCATATTTGCTTTATACCCTATACGGTTAAAAAGCTTAATTACTCCACTCATGAAATTATTGCCGGTTT
>JAFDCC010000278.1 GCA_019312985.1 Deltaproteobacteria bacterium | reverse complement strand
GTTCTTCCGAAGAAGCCGAGCGATCATACTCCAGCCTGGTAAAGATGATAATTTCGGCGAGCCGGGCGATGCGCGGCAAGGGAGCTTGGAAGTCCTTGTCCGCCATGGCCGCCCAGACGAGGATGAGCCGGTCGTATTCAAAATCATGCTCCAGGGCATCGCAGAGGGCCGCAATACCGGCAGGGTTGTGGGCCCCGTCCAGAAGGAAGTGCAGGTTGTTTTTTCCGGTGCAGGGCACGACGGCGCCACCCTCCCCGGACAAGCAGAAAGACTCCAGCCGCCCGGGCCAGGACACCTGCGGCAGCGCTGACCGGATAACAGCATCATCGACGGTGAAGTTGTGCGGCGCAAGGATTTCCAGGGTTGCCAGAGCCAGGCCGCTGTTCACCATCTGGTACCTCCCCCTGAGGCCGGACACGAGCCCCCGCCTCTTTTCACGGAGCCGGCAGCACCCCTGGCGTTTCATGGCCCAGTAGTCCCAGGTACCGTTGTCTCCCGGCTCGACAAAAAAATCGCGGCCGTGGAGAAAAAGCGGTGCCTTTTTTTCATGGCAGAACCTTTCGACCACGTCCAGGACAACCCTTTCCTCCTCTGTTTCGCCTGTGCCAACGGCGGAAACCACCGGGACCTTTTCCTTGATGATGCCCGCCTTTTCCGCAGCAATCTCGGCAAGGGTGTTGCCCAGGTACATTTCGTGATCCATTGATACATTGGTTATGACGCTGACCAGCGGCGTTATGACGTTCGTGGCGTCGAGGCGGCCGCCGAGCCCCACCTCGAGGATGGCCAGGTCGACCTTTTGTTCGGCAAACCAGGCCAGGGCAAGGGCCGTGGTGAATTCGAAGTAGGTGATCTGCCGGTCGGCGAGGATGGCATGAATACGGCTGCCGATGGCGGCAAAATCCTCTTTTGATATATAGCCGTCGTTGATGCGGAACCGCTCGCGGACCGAGGAGAGGTGGGGCGAAGTGTAGAGGCCGACCCGGAAACCGGCTCTGGCGAGCAGGGTCAGCAGGGTCACGGCAACCGAGCCCTTGCCGTTGGTGCCGGCAACGTGGACAAACTGCAGTTCTTTTTCAGGGCTGCCGAGTTCCTCCAGAAATGCCCGGATGCTTTCGAGCCCGAGCTTGATCTTGAAAAACTGGAGGTTGTCGAGGAAGTTCCAGGTTTCTTGGTAGTTCATCTTCCGTTCTGATTCATTTCCCGCCGTCTGCGGGACCTGTTGTCGGTTCCAGGTTCGTTGTGACTGCCTCTGCCGGCTTTTCTTTTTTTGTTTTAGTCAGCTTTTTTCAGCTTGGCGTAATCAAGGTGCAGCGGCTTTTTGCCGTATCTGTCGAAAACCACTTCCAGGGTCCGCTCCCCTGTCACCTTTTCCACCGTGCCGTTGCCGAAAAAAGGGTGGCTTACCGCCTGGCCCGGCGCCACGGTCTTCGTATCGCGCAGCCGGCCGTCCCGGGGCTGTCCCGCCGCCCGTGACATGCTCCGGGTTCCCCGGCCTGCCGTGCCAAAAGAATAGCCGCCGGAGCCCGCCGGCCTGCCGTTCCCGAATCCGGCCGCCGGGTCCTGCGTCTGCCCTTTCGACAGGTAGTGGCCGGAAGAGATCTCGGCCAGAAACGGCGAGAGGCGGGCCCGGGAAAACTGGCGGTCAGCGGACATCACCTCCCGGGGATAGGTCATGAACAGCCGCTTTTTTGCCCGGGTCGCTGCGACATAGAGAAGGCGCCGCTCCTCTTCCCACTGCTCGCCAGGCATTGCCTGGGAGGCGGGAAACTTGCCCTCGGCAAGGCTGATAATGAATACCGTGTCCCACTCAAGCCCCTTGGCAGAGTGGATGGTCGAAAGGACAAGCCGGTCCGAATCATCTTCCACTGCAGCGGCCTCTGGCGGATCAAGGGCCGTGTCCTCAACAAGGGCTGTCAGGGAGTCGTAGCCGGCAACAATTGTCCGCAGCTGCTCCAGGTCCCGGCTCCTTTTCGGGTAATCGTCGTAATAGACCCGTTCGAAAACCGGCCGGTAGTACTCGCTGATAATGTCAAACCGTTCCACCGGTGAAAGGGACGGGTCCCTGAAGCTTTCCAGGGCAGCAACAAGCGTTGCCAGCCCTGCCTCGAAACCCGGGGCGGCCGGGTAGGCTGCCAGGGCCGCAAACGGCTCCTCCGCCTCCTTGATGAATGCCAGGATCTTTCCGGCTGTTTTGGGGCCGACCTTGTCAAGCAGCAAAAGGATACGGTTCCAGGAGAGGTTGTCCCGTTCATTGACCAGGATCCTGAAAAAGGAGAGCATGTCCTTTACGTGGGCGGATTCGGTGAGCTTGAGGCCGCCGCGCTTCTCAAAGGGGATCGACCGTGCCGTCAGCTCTATCTCCAGCTTGTAGGAGTGAAAGCCGGAGCGGAACAGCACCGCCATCTCCCGCAGCGGAATATTCTCGTTTCGCAGCTCCGTGATCTTGCCGGCGACAAAGTCGGCCTCTGCCGAAGCATTCGAGGCATGAAAGAGTTCGGGCCGGCTGCCCCCGGCAACACTGGTAAACAGTGTTTTGGTGTACTTTTCGTCGGCCTGGTCGATAATGGCGTTGGTCATGGAGAGAATGGGCTGGGTCGAGCGGTAGTTCTCCTCCAGCTTGATGATCTTCGTGCCGGGGAAAATGCGTGGGAAATCCATGATGTTGCGAAAATCAGCGCCCCGGAAGCTGTAAATGGACTGGGAGTCATCACCCACCGCCATGACATTGTCGTGGCCGGCGGCGATGAGCCGGACGATTTCCGCCTGGATAATATTGGTATCCTGGTATTCATCCACCATGACATAGCGGAAGCGGTCCGAGATCTCCTCGCGCACCCGGGGGTTCTCCCTCAAAACCCGGGCCAGGTTGACAAGCAGGTCGTCATAGTCCATCAGGCCGTGCTCAAACTTGAACTGCTCGTAGTGGCTCCGCAGCAGGACCAGTTCACCCAGGAACTCCTCCAGGTGTTCGTATTCGTCATAGAGAAGGCTCTCCAGGTCCATTGACCTGTTGACCGCCTTGCTGATCATGTTGAGGATGACCCGCTTAGTTGGAAAACGTTTGCCGGCCCCGGCCAGTGCCAGAGAGGATTTCAGGATGTTGATGATGCCCTCGGCATCGGCGCGGTCGATAATGGTGAAATTGGGTTCGTAGCCGATATGGTAGCCATAGCGGCGCAACAACATGTTGGCGATGGCATGGAAGGTGCCGCCTGTTACATTTTGGCACGAATCGTCGAGCAGAAGGCTGGCGCGCCACAGCATTTCCCGGGCCGCCCTGCGGGTAAATGTCAGCAGCAGCAGATTCTCCGGCAGGATTCCCCGGCCGATGAGGTGGGCCACCCGGTAGACCAGGGTGCGGGTCTTGCCGCTGCCGGCCCCGGCCACGACGAGGAGGGGACCGTTCAGGTGGGTAACGGCCTCGTGCTGCGCCCGGTTCAGGTCCTTTCGGGCTGTTGCTGTTCCACCCCTTGGCGGCTGCTGTTCCGGGTCGTTAAAAGAGGTGTCTGAAAAGAGCGGTTTCTGCATGGCCGCATACTGTAACACAGACGCAATTGGCGGTCCCGCAAAAAAGAGGCGGTTTCCCGCCGCAGAAGGGTTACTCTTGCACCGGCAAAAAAGTCCGGGTATATTTTTCAGCCAAATCAATCTGAAGGACGCTGTCAAAGAGCAGATAAAGCCGCAGCCCCGGTGCCCGCCCATGTATAAGGAAATTTTTTCAGAAGAAGTCCTGCAGGATCTGCTGCCGTCGCAGCGGGCTGACGAGTTTTTTGAAGCCCTTTACGGTGATGCCGCGGAAGGGGCCTATGACATCGGTCTCGCCTTTCGCG
>JAFDCC010000277.1 GCA_019312985.1 Deltaproteobacteria bacterium | reverse complement strand
GGCGATCCCCGGTTTCTGCCGGGCCGGGGCAACACTGCTCTGGTTGCGGCATTCAGGACACTGTTTCATGACGGCATCTTTTGCTGGCAGAAGGTAATGAGGTTGAGGACATATGTGAAGGGCTGCAGTGGTGGACCTACTTCAGGGTTTCGCTGAAACTTCGTTTTTAAACTGTGACAAGAATAAGACTGGCGTTTTGATCTGTCAATAATTATTTGGGAAGGGCGAATAAAGTTAGGATTGCCTAATGATAAAAAATTTAACTGCCGGCGGATTAGTTTTTGTTTTTTTTCAAGGGAGACGGTAAGTTGACCGGGACCGGCACCAGGTTTCTCTTTCATGACAGGGCCGGAAAGAATGCAACTGGATCGGCTGCCTTTGCCGGCCTCAATCCCTTGGCCTGCATCATCATGAACCCGCTGGAAATACTACAGAGAACCCCCAGGACAAATTGCGGCGAGTGCGGCTACCCTGCCTGTCTTGCCTTTGCTGCCGCGGTGTCGCGGGCCGGGGTTGCCATAACCCTGTGCCCGTATGTAAACCTTGAGGGTTTTGCAGCAGAGGCACCGGGAAGCGAGAAGGACATGGAAAACCTGGCGGACCAGGTGGCAGAGGAACATGACCTGGCCCTGGTCGAGAACCTGCAGAAGAAGATACGTCCCCTTGACTTCGGGGCAGTTGCTGCCGCCATCGGTGCCGGATGGGATCCGCAAAAACCTGATACGCTTCACCTGCGCTACCTGGGGCAGGATGTCATGCTGGGCAAAACAGAGGTCTTGCTGGATAACGCCGGGGTCGTTGATCCTCGTGACCAGATACTGCTCTATAACTATGTCCACTCGGGCGGCGGCCGCAAACCCGAAAATATATGGATCGGCATGGAAAGCATGCCCAACTCCATTTCCAAGATAAAGACCCTGGCAACCTACTGTGAAAATAAAATTGCGGCGACGCTGTCCTCCAGGCCGGCCCGGACCCTCAAGGACATAGGGACACACCTTGATGGCTATGCCGGGCCAACGGACCTCAGTGCAACGGCGACAGCCTCCCTCATTGTCCCGGTACTCCCCATGGTGCCGCAATATCTTCTTTTCTGGGAAGAAGAGCCGGAGGAGGGATTTGAGGCGAAGGCCAAGGTCCTTTTTGATCACCATGTCCTTGATTTTCTTGACCTGGAGTCGCTGGTTTTTTCTGCAGAACGTTTTGCAGAGCGGCTTGTTTACCTGGTAGATACTTTCAGGTAGCGCCACTGTGCAGTTTTGCCGGGCCCGAGAGCACACCGTTCTCTGTCCGGGGAAGTTTCATGATAACGCCGAAGAGATAGGGAGAAGGAGCGAGAATGGGAAAAGTAATCAGTATGACCGGTTTTGGCCGGGGAGAAGCCAGAGGAGCCCAGGGTTCATGGACTGTGGAGCTGCGCGCCGTCAATCACCGCTACCTGGATATCGGCCTGAAATTGCCGAGGCGTTTCATGGGCTGGGAAGAACGGATCAAGAAAGAGATTGGCGCCTCCCATGTCAGGGGCCGGGTCGATGCCTATATCACTTTCAGTGACGAGGGCGCGGCCGCATCCCGACTGAAAACAGATCTGCAACTGGCTCGGGAATACCTCGCCTGCCTTGAGGAAATAGCCGAAACCCTGGCGCTTCCGGGAAAACCGGATCTGGCCATGCTGGCATCGTACCGTGATATCATTACCCCCATCGATGAAGAGATGGGGGCGGAACTCCTGGAGGAACTCTGGGATTCTTTCAGGGAGGCACTGGGAGCGGCCCTGGATGAATGCCGGAAAATGCGGCAAAGCGAGGGGGAAAGGCTTGCGGCTGACCTCCTGGCGAGGCTGCACAGTTTCCAGTCGACTGTGGCTGCTGTTGAGCACTCCCTCCCCGGAATCATTACAAACCGTGAAGCAACCCTGAAAGAACGCCTTGACATTCTTCTGGCAGGAGTGGATATTGACCCGATGCGTTTGGCCCAGGAGGTGGCCATCCTCGTTGACAAGTCGGATGTCACCGAGGAAATTGTCCGGCTTCACAGCCATATCGAACAGTTTCAAACGTTTCTCGGTCTGGACGAACCGGTCGGCAGAAGGCTGGATTTTCTCGTGCAGGAGCTGTTGCGGGAAGTCAATACAGTCGCCTCAAAGATCAGTAATGCCGAAACGGCCCACATGACCGTGGCGATGAAGAACGACCTTGAAAAAATTCGCGAACAGGTGCAGAACCTGGAGTAGGGAGATTGAGTATGGATGGCAGGATGATCAACGTCGGGTTCGGTAATTCCATTGTCGGCAGCAGGATACTGGCCGTGGTGAACCCCCACTCTTCACCGATGAAAAAAATAAAGGATGAGGCCAGGAGAAACAACCGCCTCCTGGACGTGACAGAGGGAAGAAGGACCCGTTCCATCATTATCCTCGACAGCAATCACGTTGTCCTTTCCTCGGTGCAGCCGGAAACCATAACACAGCGTTTTGCCCCGGCTTCTGTCCTGCACCACTCCAACCCGGTGGAGGAGGAATAGGCAGCACAATGGAGCGCGGCAATCTTTTCATAATTTCTGCGCCGTCCGGTGCCGGAAAGACAACGATCCTGAAAAGGGTTCTCGCCGCCATGGAACGGGTGGTCTTTTCCGTCTCCCACACGACGCGGCCCCCGAGACCCGGGGAACAGAACGGGGTGGATTACCATTTTGTTGACCGGGAAACCTTTAAGGCCATGGCGCAGCAGGGAACCTTCCTGGAGTGGGCCGAGGTGCATGGCAACCTTTACGGCACGAGCAGCAGGGTGGTTGCGGATGTGACAGGAGAGGGGCAGGACATCATCCTTGATATTGATATCCAGGGGGCCCGCCAGGTCAAGGAAAGACAGGGGGTAAAGGGCATCTTCGTCTTTATCGCACCGCCGTCGCTCAGGGTGCTCCAGGAAAGGCTGGCCGGCAGGGCAACGGAAACGGCGGCCAGCATTGCAACCCGCTTGTCTAATGCCAGGGAAGAGATGCAAAGCATCGGCAACTACGATTACGTCATTGTCAATGACACCCTTGAACGGGCGGTTGAGGTTCTCCAGTCCATCATCATTGCCGAGAGAAGCAGAAACAGGCGCGGCCTGGCCGGGGAACCGCTTCGTCTTGTTTTTTAAGAGCCCGATGGCCAGATCTCCTTCGCAGAAAGCACGAACCAGCAGACCCAGAGAAAGGAATAAGTCCCGTTTCCCTGACAGAAGAAAAGAGCTCGTGTGGGGCATCCACCCGATCCGTGAGGCCCTGCGTGCCTGTCCCGGCGCGGTCCGGGAAATCGCCGTTGCAGAGGGCAGGTCGGGCCGCGGTTTGGAAGAGATTCTGCAGCTGGCGGGGCAGCACGCAATCCCTGTCAGCACCCTTTCGGAAAAGGACGATCGCTTCCAGAGGCAACCAGATGAATCCGGAGAGCACAAAGGGTCCCAGGGAGTGGCGGCCCGGATTGTCCTGCCGTCCCCAACCCTTGATACGCTGCTGGCAGATTTGCAGAAACTTTCCCGGCCACCGCTCCTGCTCGCCCTCGACTCCATCCAGGACCCCCACAACCTCGGGGCCATAATCAGGTCAGCGGTTGCCGCCGGCGTCGATGGCATCATTCTTCCGCGCGACCGGTCCGCCCCGCTGACGGGGACAGTCATCAAGGTTTCTGCCGGGGCGGTGTTCCACGTTGCAATCTGCACGGTGACCAACCTGGTGAGCAGTTTTGCCATGCTGAAGGAGAAAGGCATCTGGATTTTCGGCGCAGCGCAGAAGGCCTCCCAAACCGTTTATGACACGGATCTGACCGTTTCCGCCTGCATCGTGATCGGCAGTGAAGGCAAGGGACTGCGGCCCCTTGTCGCCGAACACTGCGACCTGAAGATTGCCCTGCCCATGCACGGCGCCTTGGACTCGCTCAATGCGTCGGTTGCAGCCGGCATAATCCTCTTTGAGATAGTCCGGCAGAGACGAGAGCAGTCCAGCTGACAGGCTGATCATGGGCATCCTTTATATGCTGCCGGCATCGGGCTGTCTTGTAATCATGTCGGCTTTTGACAAGGCCATCGGCCACACCCTGCCACTGCCGGAACCTGTCTTTCTCCGGTGTTTGCTCTCCCTGTCATGCATGGTCCTGTTGACCAGCCGCGATCGGTTGTGCTGCATCCCGGCCTCCCAGCATGACAGGGCCCGGCAATTGCCCCTGCAAGCTATATCCCGGTTGTCCGCTCCTTCATATGCGGGTACTTTAGCTGGGGCGAGGTGGTGCACCGGCTCACCTGGCTCGGCGGCGCATTGATTACTGGCGGCGGGCTCCTGGGGCAAAAAAGCAGGATGTATCTCAACGAGTCCCCGTCGCCGGCCGCACCATGAAGGATATCCTGAATCCTGGGCTGCCGAACCCCGGTCTTCCGGAGCCAAGAGTGAAAACAAGGAAACCTGAGAAAAAAATCCAGATGATGAAGCTATTTCGTAAGTCCCTGGAAGCATGTTCATGAAAAAAGAGAATGTGAAAACAGCTGCGGAACCGGAGAAGCGTTACCCCTTTTCATCAATTCGACCAAAAGCCTTCTGTGGCTGTAACGCTGAAAATTTATAAGTAAATGGCACAGGAATTACTCCTCGTTTTTGTAACGCTGGCTGCCTCGCTTGTCGGGACGGCATCAGGATTCGGCACATCAACAATAATGATCCCTGTCCTGTCTTTGTCCATGCCGCTGCCTGCCGCCCTTCTTTTTGTGGGGGTCATTCACCTGTGTGGCGATGTCTGGAAGGTAATTCTTTTCAGAAGGGGTTTGATCTGGCGCCTTGTGCTCGGCTTCGGTCTTTCAGGCATCATTGCCAGCTATTTCGGTGCAACGTTTTCACTTTATGCAGCAGCAATGCCCTTGAAAAAAGCGCTTGGCGTATTTTTGATCCTCTATGTTGTCTTTTTGTTTGTAAAGCGGGACTGGGCCCTGCCAAAGACCGATGGCACAGCCGTCTGCGGCGGACTGCTTTCCGGCTTCTTTGCCGGTTTTTTCGGGGTCGGCGGCGCGGTTCGCGGTGCCTTTCTTGCTGCCTACGATCTGCCAAAAGATGTTTATGTCTTTACCTCGGGGGTGATAGCTTTATTTATTGATCTGACCCGGGTTTACCGATATGTTTCCGGCGGCACGAGGATAGAGGGTGACCTGCTCCATGCCCTGCTTCTTTGTATTCCTGTTTCCTTTATCGGGGCCTGGCTGGCAAAAAGATTCCTGCAGAAACTGCCACAGCGGTCTTTCCGCTTTCTTGTAGGACTCTTTCTTGCTCTGGTCGGACTGGTGCTCCTTGCAAAACCATAAGGAACAGCAAAAGAAGCCGGCAGGTCGTCACAGCCCCTTCGGCCAAAATGAAAATGCATTGTCGCAGAGTCAGCATTGGCACGCCGCACAGTAAACGAGATTTTAGGATGGATTATTGAAGATGTAGGCAAGCTACGGTAAAGTTTTCCTGATTGCAGTGGAATTGCCGCTTCAAATTGTAATAATATCTGGAAGGTTTTCATGAAAAAAGCCCTGTTTCTTATTTTGGCCTTTTTGTTATTTGCAGAACCAGCGAAAGCTCAAACAAAAATCAGGATTGATGATGATGCCACCAATCCCGACTTTAAAGTTTTGATTGGTAAAGATGTAAGTTATCCCGACATCAAAATTAGAATAGGCGAGGATATCGAAAATGCCGATTTCGTTGTTGGCATTACAAGGGAGAGAATAAAAGCCGACCTGATCATAAGTAAGTCAAATTTCCCGGATTTTACGGTTGCCGCTTCCGATACGATGTCATCTCCGGATTTGAAAATCAGAGCATCAGAAGATGAACCTGCACCGGATTTGAAAATTCAAGTCAATAAGCATGGAAGAGCGAATTACTATGTATACAATGAAGGGGTTTTTATGAGCCTCTACGATCTGGTTGTTGTGCTGTTGCCTGCCGTAAATATACACACTGCCTTTCAGCATGATTCGTTGAAAGATCTGTTAAGTCCTGGCAATAAGAGAGTTCAGTAAGCATCATTAGCGCAAAGATACAGGGAAACAAGGTTGCCTGCCTGTTTTTTGCACTGTGAATAACAATCAATTGAAGGCTGAAAACCATTCCCCGATATCAGGGTGTCGGGCGCCAACACTGTGGACATCAACAGGTAAGCTGTATTTGAAGTTGTTCAGAAGGGCAGGAGGCCGGGGAAGACCTCCTCTGCCTTGCGCCACAGGGTTTGCCGAAAAACTTCATCCGGGGCCAGTTCGATAAATTCCCGAAGAGAGTCCCGCACCTGGCGCCGGACCCCGGCATTCAGCTCTTCATGGGATAGGGGGCGCCCCTGGGCCCTTTGCCGTTCCTCCAGCTCTGCTGCGATGATTGCCTCGACAAGCCTTGCGTTTTCCCGGTCAAGGAGAAGAATAGAGGCCCACAGGAGCTGCCTGGCCGGGGGATTGATTTTCGTGTCGGCCGACCAGAACGAAGGGGGTGTCCGGATGACGGCTGTTTTTTTTACCAGGGCGGCGTCAAAGCGTTTGCGCAGCGAACTGATCTCCGGCAGCGTCCCGTTCCGAAGCGCAGAAATCATTTCTGAAAACATCGTTTTCTCCGGCAGCCGGACAATTTATTTCTGTTCTTTTTCCTGCAGCTTCCGCTTCAGCATTTCGCCGAGGGTTCCCAGCCCTCCCCCTGAATCGGGTTTGTCCTGCCGATGCAGGAACTCCCGCATATCTGCTTCCTTGTCCGCCGTTTCCTCTTCTGCCGTTTCCCCGGCGAGAGAAAGGGATATCCGTTTTTCCTCCGCGTCGACCGCCTCGATTTTTACATCAACCGGTTGGCCTTCCTCAACAACCTCCCTGGGGTGATTGATGCGCCTGCCTCCGGCGAGCTTGGAAATATGGATAAGGCCGTCAATGCCTGGCGCGAGGGTGACAAAGGCCCCGAACTTTGCCAGCCGGACCACCTTGCCTGTATGGAAAGAGCCGACGGGAAACTTTTGGGCAATATCCGGCCAGGGATCAGGCAGGGCCTGCTTCAGGCTGAATGAAAAGCGTTCATTTTCCCAGTCCAGCTTGAGGATAACCACCTCGACATCCTGGCCTTCGCTCAGGATGTCGCTGACTTTCTCGGTCCTGGACCAGCCGATCTCCGAGATCGGTATAAGTCCCTCAATGCCGCCAACGTCAACAAAGGCTCCGAAATCCTTTATCGAGGTGATCTGGCCCTGGACGGTCATTCCTTCCCGAAGCTGCTCCTGCAGCTGTTCCCGTTTCTCCTGTCTTTCCTCTTCGAGAATAATGCGGCGGGAGAGAACGATGTTGCGGCCACCCTCACTGAACTGGGTGATTTTGAAGAGCATGTGTCTGCCGACATGGCTTTCGGGATTGGAGACCCTCTTGAGATCCATCTGGGAGTAGGGGCAGAATGCCCTGACTTTGCCGGCAATGGTAACCTCAAAGCCCCCCTTTATCTCCTTCTCCACATGACCCTCCAGGGGAATGCCGCTGCGGTGCGCCTCTTCCAGGTGGGCCCGGGAGGCGGCGCCGGAGCCGATCTTTGTCGTGAAGAGCATCTCGTTCCGGTTCGTGGAAAGGAAGTAGACTTCCAGGGTGTCACCATGACTGACAGTAACTGCGCCGGTTTCGTCCTCGAGCTCCTTGCGGTCCAGGAACCCTTCGCTCTTCTCGCCGATGTCAAGAAATATGGAATCGGGGGAGACCTCAACCACCGTTGCTGTTATCTTCTCGCCGGGCGAGAGCTGCTTTATCGCAACAGTGTCATCGTTGAAGAGATCTGCAAAACTTTCAGGGTCTGGGTTGTTATCCGGCATGAGTGCACCTGGGAATAGAGTTTGTCGGTAATGGGAATGAAAACTTTCGCTGATTATATCCCGGCGGCCAGAATGTTATTTCCTGTCACGAACCGCCAGGGAAAGATATCTGTTTTTTTCACAAAATAAAATCCTTTTCCGCTGCAATTCCGCAAGAAAGGAAACGATCCGGGCGGCCGGGAGGCCGGGAAACTTTTTTTCAACCTCTTGCACGGTTCTTATCCTGGTGCAGAACAGGTACAGCAGACGGGAAGTGCTGCGCAACCGGTGGTGCAGGATCGTGCCGTCCGGCAGTTCCTGGCGGATAAGGAGGAAGTCGCCGCCGTCGCGATAGGAGAGAAGGGGCCTGTCCACAACATCACGCCCCCTTGCCGCATGGTACTCCTGCCATATCTTTATTTTTTCCTGCACCGGTTGCCATATTTTTTTCTGCAAGATCCGGTCACCGCGATAGGCCTTTACCAGGAGCTGCAGCTTCGGGAGCACGCTTTGCGGGAAAAGTCTGGCATTATCGCCATGGTTGAGGATGGCCCTGATTCCGTACTTGTGCGGGTTGTTGTAGACCGGGCTGTCATGGCCAAGGAAGAAGGCAGCGCCAGCCAGGGGAGGAAAGGGAAAAACATAGTCGAGGGCAGCGAGGGTTTCATTGACTTCGGACTCGCTGCTCCCGGGAAACCGGAGGATGAGGTTGCCCTCCAGCCTGATACCGTTCTCCAGGGCGTGACGCATGGCCGCGATGTTTTCAATCGTGGTGGTGCCTTTTGCCATTTTTGCAAGAAGGCTGCTGCTGAGTGCCTCGATGCCGACCTGGATTGAGGAAAGCCCCCCCCTTTGGTAGATACCGAATGTGTCGGCCAGTTTTTTGTCTCCCCCGGCTGACCGTATCTCGGCAAAAAAAGAATAGTCGGTATTGGCGGTTGCCGTCATTTGAAAGAATTCCAATGATGCGCGCGGCGGCAGCATGTTGTCGACAAATGTAAAGTCAAGGCAGCTGTGAAGCCCGGCCAGGGTCGTGACCTCATGCAGCACCCGTGCCGGTTTTTTAGAGCGGTAGCCGCACCACTGCAGGTTGAGGTTACAGAAGGCACACCTGTTCCACCGGCAGCCCCGGGAAAATTCCAGCGGGATAACAGGGATGAACGGTGCCGCCGCAAAATATTTTTGCAGCGCGGCAAAATAGGGGCTGTAGTCAGGGATCGGCAGCGCATCGAGGGAAGCGAGCTGGTCTGCCGCAATAACGTTTTTTCCCCGAATCCCATGCTGCCTGGTGGACAGTTCCGCAGCGCTGCTGCCGGGAGGATGGTCTGATTCCTCCCCGTTCAGGGAGGCACAGAGGTCATGCAGCGCTTTTTCACCCTCTCCCTCGACAATATGATCAATGAAGGGAAAGACTTCCAGGAGGGATTTCCCGGTATTGGTGCCGCAGGAGGAACCGCCGAAAACAATGCGCGGCCCGGCTGACTTTTTCTTTATGGCGCGGGCCGCGGCCAGGGAGGCGCAAAGCTGGTGAAAACAGACCGAAAAACCGATGACAGCATACCGGTCCCAGTCGCGGCAGGCGACCCACTCTGCCAGTTGGTGTTCCAGGCGTTCGACGAGGGTTTTGTAGTCAAATCTGCTTTTTATTTCCAATGCCGCCTTTCTGACATGCTTCATGGCCAGGGACTCGGCAGAGACGAACTGCTTCGGAAAGAGAAGGGGAGCGTAGAGCGCTTCACTCACCCAGGGATTCCGGCTAATCCAGTGGTAAAGGGCTGGGCCCAGGATGGATGCTGTCTCCAGGTAGACGTGTTCGGTGTCCACCCGGATGTTTCTGCCGTTCTTTTCCAGGTATGCCTTCAGGGTGCCAAGCTGGATCGAGGGCCTGTTAAAAAGGGCCCACGGCATCGAGATGAGCATGACCTGGACCGCTCTGTCAGGGGGTGTTTTCTGTAAGGATGGTGCAGTCAACGGTGGGGGCAACCTGTCAGAACTGGTCAATGATTTCGGTGCCGGCCGGCGGTGAGAAAACAAACAGCTGGTCCTCGATTTTACGGCTGCCGTAATTGGCGGCATTGATCTGGATGTTGTCAAAATAGAGGTCGGTCACCGTTTCAAAGTGATCAATGATCTGCAGATGGATGAGGAGAAAGGAGTTCATCGTCACCCAGGCATACATCGCTGCGACATGCGGATGGGAGGCCCTGGGGGTCAGTTTGATGAGGAAGGTGTTGTCCGCGCTGTTGGCAATGTCGGGACCGGCGGCCGTAAAATCCTGCAGAATATCGCCGGTGCCGGTGAAGAAGGAATAGGTGACATCGGACTGTAAGTACTCCCTGGCGCTGCTGACGATCATTTGTTTACTTCTGGCAAAGTACATTGAGAAGGTCTTTCCGTCACTCAGGAAGACCTGCTCGCTCGGGTCCTGGTAGTCCCAGCGCAGCTGGCCCGGTTTGCGGAATATCATGGTGCCGCTGCCCTTCTGGACGCGGGAACTGAATTTCATGGCAGATGTCTGCCTGAAGTCGGCAACCATATTTGTTGCTTTCTCATAGGTGTTCTGCAGCCTGAGGGCAACCTCGCGCGGTTCGAGATCCTGGGCCTGGGCCAGCACAGGGATCAAAAAGAACGCGGCAAACAGGAACCAACACCGGAACATCCTGCTGAATTGAGGGTGGATACAGGGGATAACGGGCCTGGGCATTAGCTTTGCACCTTTGCCAGATCGATTTGGCGGCCAAAAATTTTTGCCGCAATGGCAACGGCGGCAGATGTCAGGTCGGAAACAAAGTAGCGGTTTTCCCCGTTGCGCTGCAGGCTTTCCCGCAATGCAGGGTTTTCCTCGAGGTGCTGCTGTAATGTTAATGCAACCTCTACCGAGGAGTCAATCAGCGTCGTTCTTTTTTTGCCGAAACGGTGCAGAATCTGTTCCTTGAGCAGAGGGTAGTGGGTGCAGCCCAGGACGAGGGTGTCAACCTGTTTCAGTTTCAGGGGGGTCAGGTATTTCCGCAGGATCATCTTCGTCTCACGGGCATTGAGCCATCCCTCCTCAACCAGGGGGACAAGCAGGGGGCACGCCTTGGAAAAAACGTGTAAGCCCGGAGCCTGCTCAGTGATTTTTTTTTCATAGATCCCGGAGCGTATGGTCGCCCTTGTCCCGATAACGCCGATATTGCCGGTCACGGTTGCGGTTACGGCCCGGTTGACTGCAGGGGTTATGACCTCGAAGATGGGAACATCATATTTCTGCCGCAGTATGCCGGAGGCAACGCTTGCGGCCGAGTTGCAGGCGATGATGATTATCTTCGCCCCATGCCGGAGGAGAAACTCGGTGTTGGCGATGGAATATTCGATAATGGTTTCCCGGCTCTTGCTGCCATAGGGGGTCCTCGCCAGGTCGCCGTAGTAGGTGATCTGGTACTGAGGGAGCAGGGCTTCAACCGCATGGGCAACTGTCATTCCCCCAACGCCTGAATCAAAAATGCCAATCATGGTAGCAGTCGGATCCTTGATCCGCGGTGTGGTTTATAAGGGGTTGCAGAGCCGGCCTGTTTGTCGCCGGGTCCCCCGGGATTGCAACAGGGGAGAACAAGACACACACATCACGTTTCAGGCGGGAAGCTGTCCTGCGACAATGCCTGCTTACAGAGCAGTCGTGGACTGCTCCCGATCCTGCCTCCACGGACTTGCCCGTCCGATCTGCAATGAAGCTGCCGGGGCAAGGGGTGCTGCGGCTACTTTTTCTTTGCAGCGGCCTTCGGTTTCTTTGCAACGGTTTTTGTTTTATTTTTTTTCCTGTTGGCGATCGCCTTGCGAAGGTTGTCAGGAAGGCCGCGTGCCTTGCCCGCCTTTTTTCTTTTTTCAGACAGTGCTTTGGCGCAAAGAGGCTGCCGCAGGGAAAATCCGTGCTTGACCCGGTATTCCCTGCTTGTCAAGCCGTGGGACTTAAGGTGCTTGGGTGAGAGCATCTTGAATTCTTCACCGCACTCAAGACAGACGATCTTGTTCTTCAGCAGGGATTTTTCCGGTGAAATATTGATGCCGGGCTTTGCCGGCTGGCCGGCACCTTCCGCCTGTGCAGTCTGGATCTCCTGGGACTGGAGGCCCTGCAGGGTTTTAAAGGTGTTCTCCAGGGAGAGGCTGATTTCCTCCGCTGACATAGCAGCTGAACTGCACTGTGACTGTATGATTTCTGCTGTCATTTCAACCAATGTCTTGGCCATGGTAACTTCCCTCCTTAAGTAAATTTTGTCTTCAGCACTAAAAGTAAATCAGATTCCGGCATTATTTATTTCTAAACAATACTTATTAAATGTTACAGAGAATGGCGCAAATTCAATCAAAATTATTCATTTATAAGTATTTATCATTATGCAAATAAAAAAAACATTGCAACAAAAAACTGAAATATGACAAATAAATTGCAGTAACTCGCAAGAGTGAGTGCGCTTTGCCACAGGACTGCGCCCGGCATCCCGGAGCCGGCAAGGCCGGAACGGCCCCAGCCTTTTATCCGCCGGGAAAGCAGGATTTTTTATGATATGAAAAAGCAGCATTGACAACGGTACACATCGAAATTAGTATTTTCACCCCAGTGGAAATCGCTGGGACAGAAGTTGAGCAGCCATGTCCAGCAGCATCGTTATCCTTCTTCCCCCCCTCCAGTCCGGGGGGTATTTTGAGCGGAGCAATACGGGAAATGCCAATCTACGAATATGAATGCCGGGGATGCAGTACTGTTTTTGAACTTTTTCAGCGCATGGCGGAAGAGCCACTCCGGAGATGTCCTGACTGTTCCGGGCCGGTGAAAAAACTGGTGTCCATGAGTTCTTTCAAGTTGAAAGGCGGCGGCTGGTATGCAGACGGCTACAGCAGCAAGGCGGGGAATGGCGGCGATTCTTCGGCCGACGGTTCACCGGCAACGAAGAGCGATACAAAAACAACCGAGGCTGACAAACCCGCCACAAAATCCACCGATACCCCCCCAAAGGCCGTCACAGGCGAAAAGAGCTGTTCCACAGCCGCCTGATGAGTTGTTTGTTTCCCTGTTGTTCCAGAGGGCAGGGGGTGGCCGCTTTCCGAACCGGACTTTTTTTCAGCAGATGATCAGCATGGCGTCGCCGTAGCTGTAAAAACGGTAACCGAGTGCGATGGCCCTGCTGTAGGCCTGCAGGATGCGCTGCCGGCCGGCCAGCGCGGCGACCAGGAAAAGCAGCGACGATCCCGGCAGGTGGAAGTTGGTCACCAGGCCGTTGACCAGCTTGAACCGGTAACCGGGGTAAATGTACAGTCCGCACCAGCCTTTCCGGGCCGTGACCCGACCTTCGGCACCGGCAGCAAATTCAAGTGTTCTTGCCGTGGTTGTCCCGACCGTCCACACCTTTTTGCCGGCCGCCCGGGTCTGATTGATCATTGCGGCAGTTTCGGCCCCAATCTCGATATACTCTTCATGTATTCTGTGGTCCCGGATGTCTTTAACCCTTACCGGCGCAAAGGTGCCATAACCGACATGCAGGGTGATAGCAGCAATGCGGATCCCCTTTTTTTCAAGATCCCGGAGAAGAAAGTCGGAGAAGTGCAGCCCCGCGGTAGGGGCCGCCACTGCTCCCGGCCGGCGGGCAAACAGGGTCTGATAGCGTTCGGAATCCTGCGGGTGGTCTTTCCCATCCCGCTGGATATAGGGCGGCAGCGGGACCCTGCCGCATGTTGCCAGGATTTCTTCCGGCGTCCGGCCGCTGCCGGTCTTGAAACAGAGTTTTACCTGCACCCTGCCGGCGTCAAGGTACTGCAGCACCTCAGCCTCAAGATCGGGGCTGAAAAAAAAGCGCGTTCCCGGGCGGGCCTTTTTGGAACTCTTCAGGAGGCCGAAGGCGGTAAAGTCCTGCCATGTTTCTGTCGGCCCCGCATCGGGCCGCGGCCGTAATTCATTGTCCCCGGTGAAATCGGGATACTCCAGGAGGAAGAGTTCCACTTTGCCCCCCGTGCTTTTTCTGCCTTCGAGCCGTGCCGGGAAAACGCGGGTGTCGTTGACCACGAGCAGATCACCGGGGGAAAGAAATGCCGTGATATCGGTAAACCGCAGGTCCTGCACTGTATCCCTGCTGCAATGAAGGATTAGGAGGCGCGACTCTTCACGCCTCTCGGGCGGGTGCTGGGCTACCAGTCCCGGCGGCAGATCATACCGGTATGAGTTTATGTCGAAATCAGGGTGCATGGTTTCCCGTGTGGGGGATGGTGATGAAATTGGTTGCCGTGCCGGTGAAAATACCCTAACTTTTGCTATCGTGCCATATATTCAGGAACAAGGATCAAACAGGGAAAACATGCTGCTCCTCACCGTTGCCACTGAAAATGAAATCGCCCCCTTGAAAGAGGAACTTGCGGCCACCCCCGGGGTTGACCTTTTTGTAACCGGTATGGGGCCCGTAACTGCCGCGGCGAGCCTCGCCAGTTACCTGGGCCGCTGTGGCGGCAGTATCAAAGGAGTGCTCAACATAGGAGTAGCAGGGGCATATCCCGGTTCCGGCCCCACACTGCTTGATCTCTGCCTGGCCCGGCAGGAGGTTCTGGGTGACTTCGGCATCTGCATGACGGAGGGGATGCGGGATTTTGATCCCGAAATTGCTGGAGTTGCTGCGCCGCTCCTGTTTGACAATGGTCTGGTTTCGCGGCTGAAGACCATACTGCAGAAAAACGGTACTGACTTTATCGAGGCCAACTTCGTGACGGTTTGCTGCTGCTCCGGCACAACTGAGCGCGGCCGGTTCCTGCGGGACAAGTTCGGCGCCGGCTGCGAGAATATGGAGGGGGCTGCCGTGGCGCTGGCCTGCTCCCATTTTGCCATTCCCTGTGCCGAGCTGCGCTGTGTCAGCAACATGGTTGAGGATCGTGATACCGGAAAATGGCAGCTCGCCGCAGCCATTGAAAAAATTTGCGTGGCAACCGGAGTCTTTGTGCGGGAATATGTTGCGGCCGCCGCTTCAAGTACTTGACATGCTCAATACGGCAAAAAAGGATTCAGCAACACGGGTCATTTTATGAAGCAGCTTTCCACCGGCTTTTCTCCCTGCCCCAATGACACCTTTATATTCTGCGGCCTGGTCAGCGGCCGCATACCCCTTGTCGGCTGGAGGCCGGAGCCTGTTCTCCTCGAAGATGTCGAAACCCTTAACCTGTGGGCCCTGCAGGCGCGCCTTGATATTACCAAACTCTCCTTTCACGCCCTCGGGCATGTCCTTGACGAGTATGCCCTGCTTCATTCCGGGGCTGCCCTGGGCCGCGGCTGCGGCCCCCTGCTCGTCGCCGGCCGGAAAACCGGTTCCGCTGGATTTGCCCGGATGCGTGTCGCCATACCGGGAAGGTATACCACCGCGGCAATGCTCTTGAAACTCTACGCGCCAAGGTGGAAAGATATTGTCACAATGCGGTTTGATGAAATCATGCCGGCAATTGAGGCCGGCACGGTTGACTGCGGTGTCATAATTCATGAAAGCCGTTTTGTCTACCGTTCCAGGGGGCTTGTCCTCCTTGCCGACCTTGGCGCCTGGTGGGAGGAAGTGTCCGGGCACCCCATCCCGCTCGGCGGCATTGCGGTGCGGCGGTCCCTCTCCAGTGAGAGGATCGCGGCAATCGACAGGGGGATCAGGGCCAGCATCCTCTGGGCCCGGGAGAATCCCGGCTCATGCCTTCCCTATATCAGGAAATACGCCCAGGAGCTGGATGACGCCATCATTGGCGAGCATATAGGCCTCTATGTTAACGCCTTTTCCGAGGACCTGGGTGACGAGGGCACTGCGGCAGTTGATTTTTTCCTGCAAAAAGGGCGGCAGCAGGGGATACTGCCGGCATCATCCCGGCCGTTTCTCCTTTCCCGCTAGCTGTATTCCCGTTATGCACCACTGGAGTAATTTCCGGTGCCGTGGTGCGCCCGTTGAATGTTTTTGCCGAAACAGCTTTTGCCCAAGCTCTCTTCCCTGTTCCGGCTAAAGGATGGCGGGCTGGAAAGAGCGTAAACATTGGCTTGACAAGTTGCGCCATGGTGCTATATATATTTAGTTTTTTCAAAATAATACAAGGCTGCAAAGAGAAGCAAAACCAGGGAATTTATTTACCAAAGGCCCCGGAAAGGTGCCCCTGCCTCAAAAAAGGCGCACCCATTTACTAATTCAGGACGTGAAGGGACTTTTTATGAAATTGACAGGTGCAGAAACGATTGTTAAATGCCTCGAAGAGCAGGGAGTTGAAGTAATGTTTGGATTCCCTGGTGGAGTAATAATCGATTTATTTGACGAACTGGAAAAATCCAGTATTACCAATGTTCTTGTAAGGCATGAACAGGCTGCAGTACACGCGGCAGATGCATATGGCCGGGTAAAGGGTGAAGTAGGTGTGGCTTTGGTGACCTCTGGTCCCGGAGCAACAAATACCGTGACAGGTATAGCCTCCGCTTATATGGATTCCATTCCCATGGTGGTTTTAACAGGGCAGGTGCCAACGGCCCTTATTGGAAATGATGCCTTTCAGGAGGTTGACATTATAGGAATTACAAGGCCCTGCACGAAGCATAATTATCTGGTAAAGGATGTCAACGACCTTGCAGATACTATCCGGGAGGCTTTCCATATTGCGAGAACAGGCCGCCCAGGCCCTGTTCTTGTAGACCTGCCTAAGGATGTTGTAATGTCAAAGGCGAAGTTTGTCGAGCCGAAGCCTATCAGAATGCAGACTTACAGGCCAACCTATGAGCCGCATCCCGGCCAGATTGCCAAGGCCTGCAAGGAGATCCTCAAGGCGGAAAAACCGGTCATTTACGCCGGCGGCGGGGTTATCGCCTCGAACAGCAACGAGGAACTGACCGAGCTTGCCACCAAGCTTGGCATTCCGGTTACAATGACCCTTATGGGGCTGGGGGGATTTCCGGGAACCCACGCGCTTTCCATGGGCATGCTTGGCATGCATGGCACGTACTTTGCCAATATGGCTGTATCAAAATGTGATCTGTTGATTGCCATCGGGGCACGATTCGATGACAGGGTAACCGGCAAGCTTGAGGAATTTGCCCCATATGCAAAGATAATCCATATTGACATTGACCCAACTTCTATCAGCAAGAATGTCAAGGTTGACATACCAATAGTTGCTGATTGCAAATATGCTTTGACGGCCATGAACAGGTGGTTTGATGTTCAGGATGATTTCAACGGGAAGGCGCATGAAGAAAAGCTTGGTCCCTGGCTCGATGATATTAATGATTGGAAACGCAGGCATCCTTTGGGATATGTCGAGGAAGGGGATATTATTAAACCCCAATTTGTCGTTCAAAAGCTTCACGAACTGACCAAGGGCGAAGCGATCATCTCCACCGAGGTGGGCCAGAACCAGATGTGGGCCGCCCAATTTTACCATTTTAACAAACCGCGCCATTTCCTCACTTCCGGAGGGTTGGGTGTTATGGGTTATGGTTTCCCGGCAGCAATAGGAGCCCAGATGGCTGCTCCGGACAAAATTGTCATAGATGTCGCTGGTGATGGATCTATCCAGATGAATATCCAGGAGTTGGCTACCGCGAGACAATATAAATGCCCGGTGAAGGTTGCCATTTTGAATAATAGTTATCTCGGGATGGTCAGGCAGTGGCAGGAACTATTTTATGATAAGCGTTATGCCGGCACCAACCTTGAAGTTTCGCCGGATTTTGTGGCTTTGGCCCAGGCATATGGTGCAGTCGGCTTAAGGGCCAGCAAGGTCAGCGAAGTTGTGCCGGTTATCAAGGAGGCCCTGGCAACTGATAATACGGTTTTTATGGACTTCGTTATTGCCAGGGAAGAAGGAGTCTACCCAATGGTGCCTGCCGGTAAAGCTACAACCGAAATGCTCTTGGCGTAATTTTTTACAGACTAATTCCCAATAGTATTGGACATTTTTAAAAGGAATCAGCAATGAAACATACCATATCAGTCCTACTGCAAAACAAGCCCGGGGTTCTGTCCCGCGTCACAGGTCTTTTCAGCGGCCGCGGCTTTAACATAGAAAGTCTCAGCGTTGCCGAAACCCTTGACAGCAGCGTGTCGTGCCTGACCCTTGTCACCCGCGGGCCGGACCCGATTATCGAGCAGATTACCAAGCAGCTTCACAAGCTGATTGACGTTATCAAGGTTGTTGATATCAGCGAGTCGGACTATGTCGAGCGGGAGATGGTGCTGCTCCGGGTTAAGGCGGAAGCCAATACGCGGGCGGAAGTTTTGCGGATCATTGATATCTTCCGGGGCAAGGTGGTTGATGTGAGTCCGAAGAGTTATGCCGTCGAAATAACCGGGCCGCAGAGCAAAATCAAGGCAGTCATCGATATCCTCAAACCCATCGGCATCCAGGAGATCGTCCGGACCGGAACCATTGCCATGGCCCGGGCCAAGAAGTTCTAAAGAAATCGGCCCACCTGGTCGTGTCATTTTTTTGATCATTGCCTGCACTGGCACCCGGCCGGCGAAGCGGTGAAATTTTTTCCCAGCGTGAAGACAAAGCCTTATGAAAGAGCCTCAAATACCAGTGGCCAGGGAAGGGTACCCCTTTATCGCGTTTTTCGCTTTTGCCACCCTTGTTGTTGCCCTGCTCGAATACCAGCTCACTGCTTTGGTCCTGCTATTTCTGACCGGTTTTGTAGCATATTTCTTTCGTGATCCGGAACGGGTCCTGCCCGATGCCGGGGATGCCGTGGTCTCGCCGGCGGACGGCAAGGTTATCCTGGTTGAAAAGATTTTTGATGATCGGTTTATCAACGAGCATGTGTACAAGGTCTCCATTTTCATGTCCGTCTTCGACGTCCATGTCAACCGGCTGCCCTATGCCGGTACAGTCGAAAAGATAGATTTTGTCGCCGGCAGTTTCTATGCCGCCAATACGGAACAGGGCGGCCTCGCCAATGAGCACTGCGCCCTTATCCTTGCCGGGGCAGATAACCTCCGTTACGCCGTGGTCCAGGTCGCCGGGCTCGTGGCGCGCCGCATAGTCTGCTGGGCCGAGAAGGGGGACGTGCTGCAGCGCGGCAGCCGTTTCGGCCTGATCCGTTTTGGCTCGCGGGTTGACCTGTACCTGCCGCAGAAGATGCAGATCGAGGTGCGGGCCGGCCAGAGAGTCCGGGCAGGGGAAACCGTAATCGGCTATATCCCGTAATTATTTTAGCGTAATAAATTCGTTTTATGGTATACTGCGTTTTTATATTCTGACAGTATTACCATGAGATAAGGCACATGCATATGAGCAGGATACATTATGACAAGGACGGGACAGAGGCAGGTGGTCAGGGGCAGCGCATGATCCACCCGCTGCCGTGTCTGTTTACGACCGCCAGCCTGCTGAGTGGTTTTTACGCCATTATCTCAGCAATTAACGGGAATTTTTTCCATGCGGCCGTGGCGATCATCGTGGCCGGTATTTTTGACGGGCTGGACGGCAGGGTTGCCCGGATGACGAAAACGGCCAGCACCTTCGGCATGGAGTATGACTCGTTGTGCGACCTCGTCTCTTTTGGTGTTGCCCCGGCAGTGCTTGCCTACCTCTGGGCCCTGGAGCCCTATGGCCGTTATGGTTGGCTCGCGGCTTTTCTCTATGTCGCCACGACAGCATTGCGCCTTGCCCGTTTCAATTCTCTGACCCTGGCGAAATCGCCAAAAGATTTTGTCGGACTCCCGTGTCCGGCTGCGGCCGGCATGATTGCGACGACGGTTTTGTTTTCCCGTTACCTGGGGGCGACCGAATCGGTAAAGCATATATCGATTCTGGTGCTGGTTTACCTGCTGTCATACCTCATGGTCAGCAATATCAGCTACATGAGCTTCAAGCACCCGGCGGCAAACGGCAAAAAAACCTTCCAGGTGACGGTCATTCTGGTGCTGCTGCTGATCCTAGTGGCCGCTGAACCGCAGGTGACGCTATTCGTTCTCGGCCTGGTTTATGTTCTGTCCGGACCCTTCCAGGCACTCTACCGGCGGGCCGGACTGAAGGTGGAAGAGGGGGCTGAAGAGCGTAAAGATACCGTTTAAAATCAGCATACTCTGAAGCAGTGCAAGAGTCTTCAGGTTCCAGATATAGCCAGGATGAACGTTTATCCTGGCATTTCTTGTTTTTTGCATCGTTTTGCGGTTGGCGCCCCTCGCTTGCCGCAAAGCGGAACGTATATAAGCGTTGCCATTTTGGGCAGCGGGGAGAGGGCCATGCCAGAGAAAATAATCATTTTTGACACGACGTTGCGCGACGGCGAGCAGTCGCCGGGCGCCAGTATGAACATGCAGGAGAAGTTCCGCCTGGCCCAACAGCTGGTTCTCCTCAATGTTGACGTTATCGAGGCCGGCTTCCCCATTGCTTCTGCCGGCGATTTCGAATGTGTCAAAAACATTGCCGAAAACATCAAAGATGTCCAGGTTGCCGGCCTGGCCCGCTGCAGTGAAAAGGACATTGACCGTGCCTGGGAGGCCCTGAAAAAAGGTGAAAATCCGAGGATCCATACCTTTCTGGCAACCTCTGACATCCACATGCGCTACAAGCTGAAGATGGACCGGGACCAGGTGCTGGCCCTCGCAGGTGAGTCAGTGAAATACGCGGCGCGCTACACTTCAAATGTCGAGTTTTCGGCCGAGGATGCCTCGCGCAGCGACCTCGACTTTGTCTGCCGGGTCTTTGAAACGGCCATCCGGGCTGGGGCCACAACGCTGAACTTTCCCGACACCACGGGATATGCCCTGCCGGATGAATTCGGCGCCAAGATTGCCTACCTCATCGAAAACATCCCCAGTATTGCCAAGGCGGTTTTGAGTGTCCACTGTCACAACGATCTCGGTCTCGCAGTGGCCAACTCCCTGGCAGCCGTTTCCAATGGCGCCCGCCAGGTGGAGTGCACCATCAACGGCCTGGGTGAGCGGGCCGGCAACACGGCCATGGAGGAACTTGTCATGGCAATCCGCACCAGGGCAGACCTGCTGCCGGTCCATACGGATGTGGTGACCGAGCATATCCATTCCAGCAGCCGCATGGTAAGCACCATAACCGGAATGCCGGTGCAGCCGAACAAGGCCATTGTCGGCGCCAATGCCTTTGCCCACGAGTCGGGCATTCACCAGGACGGCGTGTTGAAGGAAAGGACGACCTATGAGATCATGAACCCCTCTGATATCGGCTTGACAAAGGGCAACCTGGTGCTGGGCAAACACTCAGGCCGCCATGCCCTGAAGGACCGGATCGAGGTCATGGGCTACTCCCTTTCGGGTGAAGAGATTGATCGGGTATTCTCCCGGTTCAAGGCCCTTGCCGATCTCCGCAAGGAGATTTTCGACGAGGATGTCGAAGCCATCATCATGGATGAGATCATCCACATTCCCGAGGTCTATAAGCTCGTGTCCCTGGGGGTGATGAGCGGCAGCATGAAGCTCCCCACCGCGGCGGTCCGTCTCAGGATAGAGGGGGTCGAGGAGCAGGGCGCGGCAATCGGGGTCGGGCCCATCGATGCCACCTACCGGGCCATTGCCCGGCTGACCGGAACAAGCAGCAAGCTCCTCTTTTTCTCTGTCAGTTCAATTACCGGCGGTACAGATGCCCAGGGTGACGTGCTTGTCAGGATAGAGGATAACGGCAGGGTGGTGATCGGCTACGGCCTGGATCCCGATATTATCACCGCCGCCGGCAAGGCATACCTGAACGGCTTGAACAGGCTGGTATACCTGCAGAAGGAGGCGGAAAAGAAATAATGAACGGTTGGGAAGGAAGATTGTAACGTTACTAATAACAAACAGGACTGCGAGAATAATGGGTAAAACTTACAAGATTGCTGTTATGGGAGGGGACGGGACCGGCCCTGAGGTGGCTGCCGAAGGAGTGAAGGTGCTCAAGGCCGCAGCGGCCAAATTTAATTTCAACCTGGAACTGACGGACTTTGATTATGGCGGCGACCGCTATCTCCGGACCGGCGAGGTGCTGCCGGACAATGCCGTCGAGGAACTGACAAAGCATGATGCTATTTTCCTTGGCGCCATCGGACACCCCGATGTCAAGCCGGGCATCCTGGAAAAGGGAATTCTTTTGAGCCTGCGGTTCGCCCTGGACCAGTATATCAACCTGCGGCCGGTGATCCTCTACCCCAACGTCGATACCCCCATCAAGGATAAAGGGCCGGAGGATATCGACTTT
>JAFDCC010000276.1 GCA_019312985.1 Deltaproteobacteria bacterium | reverse complement strand
GTCTGCAAATACAACATAATGTATACGGTCGGCTGCAAAAAGGTGGTCTTTGCCGGAAGAATAAAGGAGAAGCAATGAAGGTTCTGATAAGTGACAATCTGGCTCCTGTCGGGGAGAAGATCCTCCGGGAAGCAGGACTTGAAGTGGATGTCAAAACTGGCCTGGCGCCCGAGGAGCTGAAGAAAATAATACCGGAATACGAGGGGCTCGTCATCCGGAGCGCCACCAAGGTGACGACGGAAATATTCGAGGCGGCAACCAACCTCAAGGTTGTCGGCCGGGCCGGCATCGGCCTCGACAATGTCGATGTGGCGGCGGCGAGCAAGCACGGCATTGTCGTCATGAATGCCCCGGACGGCAATGCCACCACCGCGGCGGAACATGCCATCGCCATGATGGTGTCGCTGGCAAGAAACATTCCCCAGGCAACCGGTTCCATGAAAGAGGGGAAATGGGAAAAGAAGAGGTTCATGGGCCGGGAGCTCACCGGCAAGGTCCTCGGAATCATCGGCATCGGCAGGATTGGCAGTATTGTCGCGGAAAGAGCCCAGGGTTTGAAGATGCAGGTCATTGCCTATGACCCCCATATGCCGGAGGAGCTGGTGAAGAAACTGGGCGTCAAGCTGACCACCATCGACGAGGTCTGCAGAAGTTCCGATTTCATTTCCGTCCATGTCCCGATGACGAAGGACACCAAGCATCTTATTTCAACGGCCCAGTTCAAGAGCATGAAAAAGGATGCCATGTTCATCGATTGCGCCCGCGGCGGCGTGGTTGACGAAAAGGCGCTTTACGAGGCACTGACCGCCGGCGAGATCGCCGGCGCCGCCCTCGACGTTTTCGAGGTCGAGCCCACCTCCCGCGAAAACTGTCCGCTTTTGGGTCTCGAAAACTTTATCTGTACGCCGCACCTTGGCGCCTCCACCAGTGAAGCCCAGGAGAATGTCGCGGTCGCCATTGCCCAGCAGATGGCGGCCTACCTCAATACCGGGGTAGTGAGCAATGCCGTCAATGTCCCCTCGGTCAGCAGTGAAGTGCTTTCCAAGGTCGGCCCCTACCTGACCCTGGCCGAGATGCTCGGTTCCTTTCATATGCAGATTGCCAAGGGCGGCGTGGAGGAGGTGACCCTGGAGTACATCGGTGAATTTGAGGAAATGACAACCGGCCCCATTACGGTAGCCTTTCTCAAGGGGCTCTTTACCCCGATCCTGCAGGATGCGGTCAACTATGTCAATGCGCCGCTCATTGCAAAGGAGAGGGGAATCCGGGTCGTTGAGTCGAAAACCGGCCACTCGGACGACTTTACCAGCCTTCTGTCGATCAGGGTGAAGACGACGGAAGGGGAGAACATGCTGGCAGGCACGGTCTTCGGAAAAAACGAGCCGCGCCTGGTCAGGATGAACACTTTCCGACTCGAGGCGCTTCCCACCGGCCCCATGCTCTTTGTCTACAATAAGGATGTGCCCGGCGTCATCGGTGCCCTTGGCACAACGCTTGGCCAGTATGATGTCAATATCTCCCGGATGACCGTCGGCCGCGAGAAGGAGCACGGCCGCAACATCATCCTGCTCAATACCGACAACATGATCAGCCGGGAAATCCTACGGGCGGTGCAGGAGCTGGAGCATATCGACGATGCCATGGCTCTGGAGCTTCCCCACTACGGCGAGGTCTAGAGGCGGAAACGGGTCGCGGCCTGAATACATTGAGGTGAGTTGCATGGAGAAGAACGGGGAATGTACGCCGTGCCCGGAAGGGCAGGAAAGAAAGGGCGGCAGGTGTGTCATGCCGGAAGTTACCTTTGCGGCCTTGGTCATGTCGCTGAACACCTCGGCTCTTTTTCACCTGGGGGCAATGGGCGACCCGGTGACGGGGGAAAAGAAACAGGACCTGGTCCTGGCCAAGCATACCATCGACACCCTGAAGCTCCTGGAGGAGAAAACCAGGGGAAACCTGAATGGTGAAGAGCAGGATATACTGAAGCACGTTCTCTACGACCTCAAAATGCGGTATGTTGCTCTGGCCGTGAAGGCTGAATAGAACCTGTTGCCGTTACGCTCCTCTCTTCTCATTTCCACGCTTTTCGGCAGGGGCCGATCATCCTGCCGTGAATCATTTCCGGATCATGAAGAGTCAGACCCTTACCCTGAAGGCTCCTGCCAAGATCAATCTTTTTCTGAAAATACTCCACCGCCGCGGCGACGGGTACCATGCCATTGAAAGCCTGATGCACAAGGTCACCCTTTTTGACGTGGTGCACCTGGTGCGAGAGGGTAATTCCCTTGCCCTGTCATGCCGAAGCAGCATGGTTCCCAACGGCAGAGAAAATCTGGCCTGGAGGGCGGCCGATGCATTTTTTTCTGCAACCGGGATCGCTCCCGCCGTCCGCATCGAGCTGGAAAAGAATATCCCGGTGGCTGCAGGCCTGGGAGGCGGAAGCAGCGATGCCGGCGCCGTCCTTCTCGGTCTGAACAGGCTTTTTTCCACCGGCCTGGAGCGGGAGCATCTGCAGGAACTCGGCCTGCGCCTGGGGGCAGACGTCCCCTTTTTTCTGCAGGATTCCAGTTGTGCCCTGGCGACCGGCATCGGAGAAAAACTCCAGGCGGTGGGCCACCTGGGTGACTGCTGGGTGCTGCTGGTCAACCCGGGCTTTGCGGTTTCGACCCGGTGGGCTTATGAGAATTTCCCGTTGACATCCACCTCCAATCCATATATCTTAGCGCGGGGCCGGATAACGGATGACGAGATTCCAAGAGCCGCACCCCGTCTGGTTGAAGAACTTGGCAATGATCTTGAAGCGGTGACCATATCCCGTTTTCCGGAGATAGGAAGCATAAAGAAGGAGCTGAAGAAGGCAGGCGCAGCTGCTGCCCTGATGAGCGGCAGCGGCCCCACGGTATTTGGCCTGTTTGCCGGGAAAGAACAGGCTCAGCACGCATTTACGCAGTTTGCCGGGTTGTACGGCGACTCCGTATTTCTTGTCAGGCCGTATATTTCTTGATTGTCTCTCAGTAACTCTATATATTCAGACACCTGCTGGTTTCAGGAGAACCGTTCCATTTTGCTGTGGATGCGAACCGGGTCCACCGGCGATAGGCCGGCCGGTTTTGGATAGTTGAGCACATTGGGGCGTCGTCAAGCGGTAAGACACAGGATTTTGGTTCCTGCATTCGGAGGTTCGAATCCTCCCGCCCCAGCCATAAATTGATCCTGCCACGGGAGCAGCGGTGCAGCGGTGTGGGTGGCAGGAAAGACATATAACAGGAAAGCACGGAAAATCATGCCGAATATTATCAAGGTTTTTTCCGGGAATGCCAACCCGGAGCTGGCTCAGGATATATGCGATTACCTCGACATGGAACTGTCAAAGATTGAGGTGAGAAGGTTCAGTGACGGGGAGATCTTTGTCGAGATCGGTGAAAATGTCCGGGGCACGGATGTGTTTATCATTCAACCCACCTGCCCCCCGGTCAACGATAACCTCATGGAGCTCGTCATTATCGTCGACGCCCTGCGGCGCGCCTCGGCCAGGAGGATTACCGCCGTCCTCCCCTATTACGGCTATGCCCGCCAGGACAGGAAGGTCGCGCCCCGGGTGCCGATCACTGCCAAGGTTGTCGCCGAGATGCTGATGGTCGTCGGGGTGCGCCGGGTGCTGGCCATGGATCTCCATGCCGGCCAGATACAAGGATTTTTCAATATCCCGGTTGACCACCTCTATGCCGCGCCGGTACTGCTGAAGTACATAAATGAAACCTTTAAGAATGTGGTGATGGTCTCTCCCGATGCTGGCGGCGTCGAGAGAACCCGAGCCTTTGCCAAGCGGCTGAAGGCCGACCTGGCCATCATCGACAAGCGGCGCGACCGGCCCAACGAGTCTAAGGCGATGAATGTCATCGGCGATGTCAAGGGCAAGATCGCCGTTCTTCACGATGACATGGTCG
>JAFDCC010000275.1 GCA_019312985.1 Deltaproteobacteria bacterium | reverse complement strand
CGGCCAGGGAGGGTGTTGGCGTCGGCAATTGGCTCGATATTCTCCTTTCAGGCCGCCCTGGTGCTAATACGGTACTGAGCCAGATAGACTACGACCGTTATGCAAGGGCCGAGGCGGTTCTCGGCTGGCTGAACGCTGCCGTCAGGATTTCTTCGGACCGGCAGTTTGCCGCCGAAGACTTTGCCAGGGAACTGTTTGTTGCGCTGCGGGAGCAGTTCAGGCAGGAAAAAGGCGAAATAGGGCATTTAAAGGCTGTCTTCACCAGCGGCGGCAAATCAGCCTGGTTCAATCTTACGAACCTGGCAGCCGAACCGATGGTGAGCGGGGAGCCCCTGGAAAGCCTTTCAAAGGGTTCGCTGATCCTTAACGCCAGGGTGCGGCTTTCCCCGGAAATTCTTGAAAAAATAGTGCGGGAAACCCTTGCGGATGTTGCCGGCAGGCATGGCGTGCAGGCTGAAATAGATGATCTGCAGTGCTTCAGTCCGGCATATCCGAGCCCTCCCCATATGGTGCGGGAAAAAATAGACCCTGAAGGTAAAAGAGAGGAACAGCCGTCATGATGAAAATTGAGGTTATCGGCCTGGAGCCTCCCTGTGAAAAATGTAATGAGCTCCTTGATAATGCCAGGAAGGCCGTCGCAGACCTGGGCATTGAAGCCGAGGTCGTAAAAAAGTGGACCCTTTCCGACGAGATGCGGGACAAATACGGGCTGCTGCTGAGCCCGGCCCTGGCAATTGAAGGAATCGTGGTGGCGCAGGGGAAAGTTTACAAGGCTGAAAGGATCAAGGGGCTTCTCCAGGGTTGACGGCTGATGGGAACAACCCTGCCGGCATACCAAACTGCTGCGATGCACCCCTTCTTCCCGGCACTTAACCCTTGCCGGAACCTCCACCGTAAGCTTCTTGGCCCGTCACTTCAGCGGCCAACCCTGAAAAATATCTTTAAAAACTCAACGACCTCATCGGCGTTTTCTGCATAGCCGTCGGCCCCGATAATTTCAGCAGCTGTCCGGGCGTTCACGCCGGCACCGCCGACAATGACCTTTACCCTTTCCCGAGTTCCTGCCTCCTTCAATCCCTGCACTACCTTCTCCGCCTCCTGTACGCCGCCATCCGTCATGATGGAAATCGCGATAAAGTCGGCACCGTCTTCGGCCGCCTGCAGGAACTCCTCGGGTGGAACCGATTTACCCAGATCCCTCACAGTAAAACCCTTGGCCTCCAGGGTCATGCACACAATATTCTTGCCAAAGTCCTGCATGTCGCCCCGGGCCAGCCCAATAACACCCCACACCCCGGGGTCTGTTTCCATGGAAAGGAACTGGTGTTTGATCTTTGCAAGTGCTTCCTGAAAGATAATGGCTGCCTTGAACATGTCGGGGAAAATATGCTCTTTTTTTTCATACTGCTCTGCGACCTCTCCCAAGCCGGGCAAAAGGCCGTGCAAAACAATTTCCCGGGGCGGCATTTTTTCAAGGATTGCCTGGACTGTAAGGGAAATTGTTTCCTCTCTGTCCAGGTTGAATAAAGAGTGTTTGATTTGCTCCAGTATCATGCAGGTTTCCTCTTTTCCGGTATGGCCATTTATGGAAAAAAACTGTTTTTATGAAGTATTGCGCCACGCTTCCAGGAAAACATGCTCGCTGCACTGTGTCATAACCTGCCGGATGTATTGAAACTCCGCCTGCCGTTTTGCCACGAGCATCTTATCAGTGACCGGCAGCGGGGCGAAGCTCTGGTTGATTATCCACGCTGCAGGAGTAATTGAGGCGCGCTGCAGGTCCTCCTGGAGTTTTTTCGCCTCAAGAACAGGGGTCGCCTCCGGCAGAGTAATGATAAATATCCGGGTAAACCCCGGATCGCGCAAACGGGGCAGCAGCTGACGAACTGCAGGCGGCAAAGCCTGCATGGAGCGGGATACCTCCCGGTGGTAGGCCTGGGCTGCGTCCAGTAAAAGAATTGTATGGCCGGTGGGCGCGGTATCCAGCACCACGAAACCATCTTCTGCCAGGTCAACCAGCCGGGCAAACGCCCGGAAAACAGCTATTTCATCGGTGCAGGGCGAACGGAGATCCTCCTCGAGAAGCTTTTTGCCCTCGCCGTCAAGATCGCCTCCCACTTCGGCCATGACTTTTTGCCTGTACTGCAGAGTTTCCCGGGTCGGATCGATGCAGCTTACGGTGAGTCGTTCATGGGTATCGCCCAGGCTGAAATCCAGGTGGGCTGCGGGGTCGGTCGTGGCCAAATGGACAGCATGCCCCGCACTGACAAGATGCAAGGCAATCTCTGTCGCCAGGGTCGTCTTGCCGACGCCGCCCTTGCCCATGGTCATTATGAGCCCCTTTCCATGCCGGGCCAATCCGGGGAGAAATTCTGAAAAATAAGGTGGCAGTTCGACTTCGCCCTCTGAACCCGGTTCAGGATTTTCCGGCAGCCCTTTTCCCCGGCAGAAATCACGAAATTCCCGCAGCCTGTCAGGACCTGCAGGCGCAAAGGGCATAAGCTCCATTGGAATGATTTTGAGCGACTGCAGACCGGCAGGCATTCGGGCAAGAGCCTTTTTTCCTCTCTTTTCCAGGGCTATTGCAACAGGGTCATCCGAAGATGCCATGAATAGGCCGTTAACAACCAACTTCTGGTAACAGATGCCAATCTCCCGGAGTTCCAAACCGGTGCGCTCTGCCTCCTCAAGGCTGGCAGTTTCCGCCCGGCAGACAAGAAACAGTGTTGTCAGGTCCGCATCAGTAAGTGTCTTCAGCGTATTTTTGTAAAGGGAGTGCTGCTGTTTCAGGCCGGCCACAGGACCAAGGCAGGAGGTTCCCGTGGTATTGGTGTCGAGAAAATTATCCCATGCGGAAGGGAGCTGCAAAAGGCGAAGTGTATGCCCGGTGGGGGCCGTGTCAAAAATCACATGCTCATATGGAGCCGCCTGCGAGGCGTCTCCCAGAATAGCCGCAAATTCATCAAAGGCGGCTATCTCCATTGTGCAGGCTCCGGAAAGCTGCTCCTCCATGCTGGTTATTGCCGCTTCAGGCAAAACGTTCCGGTAGGGGGCAATAATCCGTTCCCGGTACTGGCGCGCCGCTTTTTCCGGGTCAATATGCACGGCCAGCAGATTCCTGATGCCGGCAACCTCTGTGGGAGATTGACCGATTGCAGTCCCCAGGGTTTCGTCCAGGTTGGAAGCCGGGTCAGTGCAAACAAGCAGGACGCGTTTTCCCTCATCGGCCAGTGATACCGAGGCAAGGCAGGAAAGGGTCGTCTTGCCGACGCCCCCCTTGCCGGTGAAAAATACAAACCGTGTCAGGTCATCTACCAGTTCCATAAAACTATTCTGTGTTTATACCCAGCAGGGAGGCCATTTCTGCCCTTTCGGGATATTTGTTCCGGATTACAATGCTGCCGCCGACCACTATGAGCGGCAGGCACAGTTCTCCGGCCAAGGTCATGGCCCCTTTCACCAGTT
>JAFDCC010000274.1 GCA_019312985.1 Deltaproteobacteria bacterium | reverse complement strand
TTTCTTGCCCTGGACAAAAAGATCACGGACCCGGGAAGCGCCGACCCCGACAAACATCTCGACGAAATCAGAGCCGCTGATCGTGAAAAAGGGAACATCGGCCTCGCCGGCAATGGCCTTGGCAAGGAGGGTTTTACCGGTACCGGGGGCGCCGGCCAGGAGGACGCCCTTGGGAATCCTGCCCCCGAGACGGGTGAACTTCTTGGGGTCCTTCAGAAAGTCGATGATTTCAGAGAGCTCCTCCTTGGCCTCTTCAATGCCTGCCACGTCCTTGAAGGTCACCTTGGTCTCGCCCTTTTCCATGAGCCTGGCCCGCGTCTTGCCAAAGGAGAGGGCGCCGCGGCCGCCCATCTGCATCTGCCGCATGAAAAAAATCCAGACCCCGATAAGCAGCAGCATCGGAAACCAGGAAACCAGAATGGTGACATACCACGGCGTGTCCTCTTTCTGCTTCACCGAAATGTCGACGCCGTTCCGGCGCAGCATCGGGATGAGCTCGGAATCATCCGGCGCCGTGGTGCGGAAATCGTTGCCGCCCCGAAGCGTCCCGGTGATCTGGTCACCCTCCATGTCGACCTTGCTGATGGCTCCGGTCTCAACGCTGTTGACAAAATCGCTGTAGGATATTTCGACATGCTGCTGCTGCGGCTTGTTAAAGAGGTTGAACAGGAGAATCATGGTCAAGCCGATAACGAGCCACATGCTCAGGTTTTTATAAAATGTGTTCAAAATACACTCCTCACAACAGGTCACTCTTTAGGCCGGGAAATCACCCGGGCCTCAGTTTTATCAAATTTTTCTGCCGCCCTGTCCAGTTTAACGACCAGTAGACAAACAACCACACATAAACATAAGTTCTGACAGCGGAAAAGTCCAGTCCCTTCTAAAAGTATTCCTGGATGGCCCTGACCTGAATCTCCCTTTCCCGCGCCTTTTCCACAGCCCGTACCATCGAGAGGGCGCCGCTGATGGTCGGGGTGTAGGGAAGGTGGTAATCCAGGGCGCTCCGGCGGATGGTATAGGAATCCTCCGTGGTCCTCGACCCCATGGAGGTATTGATAATCCACTGGATCTGGTTGTCCTGCACCTTGTCGAGCAGGTGGGGCCGTCCCTGGGATATCTTGTTGACCATGGTGCAGGCGACACCGTGCTCCGCCAGGTATGACGCGGTGCCGCTCGTCGCCAGGATGGAAAAGCCCAGGTCGAGCAGCCGCTTGGCAAGGGGCAGGATGGCACCCTTGTCCGCATCGCGCACACTGATAAGGGCATTGCCCCTGACCGGCAGTTTCTGCCCGGCGGCCAGCTGCGATTTGGCAAAGGCAATCCCGAGGGAGGAGTCAAGCCCCATGACCTCGCCGGTTGACTTCATCTCAGGGCTCAGCAGGGTATCGACATTGGCAAAACGGTCAAAGGGAAAAACCGCCTCTTTCACGGCCCAGTGTTCAACCTCCACCTCTTCCGTCAGCCCAAGGTCTGCCAGTTTCATACCGAGCATCACCTTCGTGGCAAGTTTCGCCAGCGGCACCCCGGTGGCCTTGCTGACAAAGGGTACGGTCCGCGATGCCCTGGGGTTGACCTCGAGGACATAGAGTTCGTCGTCCTTCACCGCAAACTGGACATTCATGAGGCCGATGACTTTCAACTCCCGGGCCATGGCCTTGGAGGCCTCCCTGATCTCCTTGATCATGGCGGCGGACAGGGAGTGGGGCGGGAGGACACAGGCGGAATCCCCTGAATGGATGCCAGCCTCCTCGATATGCTCCATGATGCCGCCGATAACGGTCATATCGCCGTCGGAGATGGCGTCAACGTCAACCTCGACGGCATCCTTCAAAAACTTGTCGATGAGCACCGGATGTTCCGACGAAACAATAATGGCAGAGGCCATGAACTCCCGGATTCCCTTCTCGTTGTAGACAATGCGCATGGCGCGGCCGCCGAGGACGTAGGAGGGCCGGACCACCACCGGGTAACCGATCCGCGCCGCGATGGCCAGCTCCTCCTCCATTGTGCGGGCCGTGCCGTTCGCCGGCTGCTTCAGGTTCAGCTTCTGGAGAAACTGCTGGAACCGCTTGCGGTCCTCCGCCCGGTCAATGGAGTCGGGCGAGGTGCCGACAATGGGCACCCTGACCTCGGCAAGGGGAACGGCCAGGTTCAGCGGCGTCTGGCCGCCGAACTGGACGATAACCCCGTCCGGTTTTTCCCGCTCGATGATATTGAGAACATCCTCCCGGGTCAGCGGCTCGAAGTAGAGCTTGTCCGAGGTGTCGTAGTCGGTGGAGACGGTCTCCGGGTTGGAGTTCACCATGATCGACTCAATCCCCATCTCTTTCAGGGCAAAGGAGGCGTGCACACAGCAGTAGTCAAACTCTATCCCCTGGCCGATGCGGTTCGGGCCGCCGCCGAGGATCATCACTTTTTTGACCTCGCTGATACGGGACTCGTCTTCCGTCTCGTAGGTGGAGTAGTAATAGGGGGTAAAGGCCTCGAATTCGGCGGCGCAGGTATCAACGAGCTTGAAGACGGGGAGCAGCCCCTGGCTGGTGCGCAGTTCCCGGATGTCCTCCTCCGTCGTGCCGGTGAGATGACCGATGTGGTAGTCGGAAAACCCCTGCTGCTTGACCCGGCGCAGAAACTCAGGGCTCAGGCCGGCAAACCCCGCCGCGGCTACGGCGCCTTCCGTTTCTACCAGCTGCT
>JAFDCC010000273.1 GCA_019312985.1 Deltaproteobacteria bacterium | reverse complement strand
TAAGAATTCCGGTGGGGCCGCATGCCTGCAGGATTTTTTCCGCATGCCCCCCGAGACCAAGGGTCCCGTCTATATAAATCCCGCCGTCAACGGGGGCGAGAAGGCGGACTGCTTCTTCCAGAAGAACCGGAGTATGAAGAGCGGGGGTGAAACCTGGCGGCGCGGATTGCGCCCGAGGCGGGCAAGGCTTTTTCTCAGAAGGATTCTTCCCTGCATCCGTCACAGCATTCCAAAGGTTAGAGTATGCCCAGGTTCAATATGCTCTGCTGAAACTCGCTGAACTTTTCCCGTGTCATCTTTCTTTCTTCTTCCCAGGCGGTTTTGTTCCAGATTTCAAAGTGATCGAGCATGCCGTTCAACACCACATCCTTTTTCAGGTTAAAATCGGCCCGCAGGCTTGGCGGCAGCAGTATTCTACCCTGTCTGTCCGGGGCACATTCGGTGACACCGGAAATGACATAGCGCCGGAAGGCTTCCATTCCCGCCTGCTTTTTCCCCTGGTGTAAAAGGGTGGTCTCGATGTGCTCCCAGACCTTTGCCGGAAATGCCTTCAGGCACATGTGCCAGTTCGTCACCATGAGTCCTTCGGTATCATGGGTTAGAAGTACGTCGCGGAAGCGGCTCGGAATATTGAGCCTTCCCTTGGCGTCGAGCGTGTGCTCTGAACGGCTGCGGAATCTGCTTTTGGATGCTTTGCCGGTGCCAGGCTTCGGCATGTGTGGTCCCCTTTTTTCCCTTTTCTCCCACTTTGCGCCACTAAAGGTCCTTTTTATAGGAAAGGAAGGGCCGCTGTCAAGGAAAAACTGTAGAAAATTTCACATGTTGCAGCAAAGGGGAGGGGCCGCCATCCCTGAAAGCAGGCCCAGCACACAACATGGTGTGTGCTGGTGCAAAAAAGCATACACTATGTTGTGTGTCTTGGCGGAGTGGGGAGAGGTGTGGGGCCGGCAGACACGAAGCCGGGTGAAAGGGTTTTCGGTTTTACCAAAGGGGAGGGCTACCACTCAAGCCTGAAAATATTGCCAAGCGGGTCCGCCTTTGCAATCCTGACAAGGATGGTGTCCCCGGGGCTGACCCTGAAGGCGGAGTTGAGCGGCAGGTCGCCATCGAGTAGAAATTCTTCCAGGAAGATGTGCACCCGCCGGGGGCCGCGGTCAACAACGATGGCCGGTACCCTATCCCCCTGTCTCTTCTGCAGGTACTTCAGGATCCAGTAGCGCTGGCGCAGGTACTTGACCTGGTTGGCTTTTTCAACTGTTTTCTGGATAACGGCGCTGAAATGACGCATGTCTTTTTTGCTGAAGAGGACCCCTTTGCCCCTTACCAGGGAGCTGATCTGCAGCTGCATGACAAGGTCAAGAAGCCGGCGGATGGGAGAGGTGACGGTGGTGTATTGTGGGGCGCCGACACAGCAGTGGCCCCTGGGGCTCGTCAGCAAAGACATGGGAGAGAGACGTTTGCGCTGTTGAATGACCTTGACGATATCGTCCTCGAAGCCGTCGATAATACGCTGCCGCGGTTCCCCCTGGCAGCGGTAAAGCCCCGGTGCTTCACGCTCGGCCACGAATTGGGCCCCAAGGGTATTGGCCAGGATCATGAACTCCGCGATCAGCACCCTGGCCGGCGTATCAGATGCGGCAGTGCTGATTGCAATGGTGTCGTCGTCGCCGATTGCAATATGCAGGTCCGGCATGGGCAGGAGCAGGGCCCCGCGGTTGACCCGATTGCGCCGCAGAAGGACACTGAGTTGGGCCAGAACGGCCAGCTGCGGATCACTCTGGATCTCATCGTCAGCTTCCTGGTATGTCAGCTGCTGCCGGACCGATATGATACTGCGGACAATCTCAAAGCGGAGCACCTCGGCGGCGGGACTGAGCAGGACCATAAAGCTTATGGCGGGACGTTCCCGGCCATGCAGCAGGCTCAGTTCTCCCTCAGAGAGTTCGGGCGGCAGCATGGCCAGGTGTTTGTCGGGGAAATAGATCGAGGTCCCCCGCTGCAGTGCCGCTTCGAAAAGGGCGGATCCCTCGGGGACAAAATGACCGACATCGGAAATGTGAATGCCGACAAGGTAATTTTCGCCCTGCTGCTCAACGTGGAGGGCATCATCGAAATCCCGGGTCGCAGGCCCGTCAATGGTAAAAACAGGGAGACTGCTGAAATCCTTTCTGCCGGAACCGGACAGGCTTGCTGCCCCTGCCTCCATGATTTCGCTGACTTCCGCAAGGGCCATCTCGGAAAACCGGGTCGGAATCTCCTGCCGGAGGAGGGGGATATTTTCGTTCGCATCCCAGTGGCCTGCCTTCACCAGCAGGTGAAAAATATCATGGGGGCCGGTCAGCCCGCTATTTTTCACAAGTCTGCGGGCCAGTTCATGATCGGCGGCATCCTTGCTGAACAGATAGTAATCCGCGAGCAGCCGCAGCACCCTGTGCTGGTCTTTCCAATCGGGCTGCGGCCGGCCGTTTTCCCGGATACGGAGCAGGGCCTCTGTGTTTGCTGCAATGAACTGTTCCTCCTCCCTTTCCTTTTCCTGCTGCAGCTCTAGCTGCGCCACGGTTTCCGGTGAGTGGACGCGGATGGTGCCCGCCTTGTATTTGAAGTAGAGGCGGTGGGCGATGACGGCCCGCAGAAAGGCCGCCGCCTGGTCATCGCTTGGCCTGGTGTTGTAGAAAAGGGAAGCGAGGAACTCGATTGTGAAAGCCTCTTCAGGTTTTTCCGCAACGGTCTCCCAAATCTCGGCAAGGTTGATCTTTTCAGCCAGAAGCGCCCGCGTGGCGGCTGTTACCTCCAGGATAGCGAGGATGTCCTGCCGCGCAGGGATCGGCAAAAGGTTTTGCTCTGACCGGTGCACCACCCGGTTGAGCGGCAGATTGAGTTCCCTGCTGTTCTGGTTCAGCAGGCGCAGCCGGCTCCCCATGTCCTCCATGACAAAGGCGCAGATGAATTTGCCGTTTTCCAGATATTCGATTATTCTTCCGTCAAGTGACATGGGTACAGTATTATTGCTGTTGCCGGGTGTCAGGAAAAACTGGCATGGCCGGCCCGGCTGTGTCATGGTTTCTCTTTCAGGTGGTTCTGCCTGCCTGTTCCGGCAAAAAGAACATGTAATCTAAACGTGAAAGACAATTAAAGCCAGCACGTTTTTGCGGCGCTGCCGCCGGCGAGGGCTGGCTGGCGCCATAGCACTGGCGCGGCCGGGGCATTGCAGGTTT
>JAFDCC010000272.1 GCA_019312985.1 Deltaproteobacteria bacterium | reverse complement strand
CATAAATTCAGCCTTGGCATCAGCGGTTCCATAGCGGTGAAACCCCAGTTTCTTCTCGCCATAGATGAAGCGCGATGCTCCCCCCATGTAGGCGATGGTACAGGCGCTGAAACAACCCCTGTTGGTACTTGTATCAAGGTTCCTCTCCTCGATAAATTCCCGTAACCGCCTTGCCTCCACGACCCGGCCGCCATAGCTGTTCAGGTGCACCACCCTGATTGCCGGATATCTGTCAAATATTTTACGCAATTCTTTTGTCAGGCCGAACTTGATTCCCCCGTCTATTTCAACTTCTTTCCTGTTCGGCATTACCCTGATCGAGTAATTGCCAACACTTATGTCTCCGGCTATATTGCTGCTGAATTTATGTAAACCGGGGAGTAACTCCTTCAGAAGCACACCTGTACTGAGAAGAACCAGCACTACCGCAATCTTGGCACTGATGGCCCAGAATTTTCTTTTTGTTTTCCTGATGTGATTATCGGCAGACCGCCAAACCCCTACAGTCTGCCAGGATATGACGATGAATGTAATACAGTAAAGCGCGATGTATATATAAAAATCATGGAGAGTGCTGGTTATCAGCTCTTCGGGATATATCGCAAGCAAAAACTCCAGGAGAATCCCTGTCGCGATAAAGTTTAACCAGTAACTTTTAGTCAGCGAACATTCCCCCTGCCAGTGCCGGGAAAAATAATTTCTTCCCCCGTGGGGCGATGCAGCAGTGGCTCTGTTCATTTTAAGACATTGCCCTGTCCTTACCTTTTTCTTCAGGAACCTGTCGAGGAGAAGGCCCAAACGAAACCTCCTGGCCGTGCTTGGCAGAACTGCAGTGCATCTATGATGAAATTCTTTTTCGCTCACGTTTCAGGGTTCCAGGGTTATTTTGCCGCATTCTTTTCCGATCATTCATATTCGTCCACCCGGTAGGACATCCTCTTTCTTCGGGTTCATACCTGTGCCACCGGCAGATCAAATCCGTAAAACCGTAATGCCGTATTTTGGTAATATGCGTGCAAAGATCACACCGGAAATTATATTTATATTAAAGCATAATATTATCATATACTTAAGAGAATTATCATTTAGCCGGCCAGCTCCTCCCGAAACATTTTTCCAAAAAAACGCACCGCATTTTCCAAAATTTCGGAAAATTGGACTGGCCCCATGCCGGCAGGCCGGCTCTTTCTCGGGGATGTGCGAAAAGATTATTTAGTTTACGCCTTTGAAAGAATCTGTATAGTTGGAGTAACGAACTGCATGCAGCACGACAATCGACCGGAACATGATGGGCGCCATTACGCTAAATCCCATAGGAATCCTGCACTGCGGCCTCAAAAGCCGTGATGCAACACCGAGGAACTATGATGTGTCGCAACACAGGGGCACCATCGAGATATACCCTCAGTTTCGTGCCGCGCTGCAGGGTATTTGCAAGGGAGACACCATAGTCGTCCTCTTCTGGCTTGACAGGGCCGACCGTACTGTTCTGCAGGTGCACCCCCGCGGTGACACATCGCGTCCCAAGCGCGGCGTTTTTTCCACCCGCAGTCCGGTCCGACCCAATCCCATTGCCGTCTCCGAACTGCTTGTGGAAAAAATCGAGGACACCGTGCTCAGCGTCAAGGGTGTCGACATACTGGACAACACCCCGGTGATCGATATAAAAAGTTCTATTGTCTCCGGCCGCAGAAAACAGCAGCCAGGCTAAGGACATTACTGCAGGGCGCATTTGACGGCATTGCCTGTTACTGTCAGCCCGCATAAGCCGGTAGCAGCATCCGGCAACAGTCCTGCCGTGATAATTGGCGGAGGGAAGCCCGGTTGTTTCGATACAGTGCCAGGCAAAAAACGGCGGGCGGGAAACAAAAAAAGGGCCCCATAATCGGGGCCCCTTTTTTACCGTGAAGCTAAAGCCGTGGCCGGCTGCTTACTTGAAATTTTCACATTCGCCCCGGATAATACAAGTTAAGCATGTACAGCTTTGGAACCCGTAACTTGAGGCATTTCAAACACTTCCAACTTCAAGCACTTTTAAGACCGTTCAGCTAAACTGCAGTTGAGAAGGCTTGCAATAAATCCTGCTGTCAGCTCCAGGGATGGATTCTTTCGGTCACTTTCCAGGCATTGTCAACCATCTGGAGGACAATTGTGCTGTCCGCCTGGATGGTTTTTTTCTCATTTGACTGCTCCATGATATAGCTGCCCGACACGGAAACCTGGATAATTTTTTGCGGTTCATCGTTGATATATTCCTCTTTCTCGCCGGTTAGGTCTATCTGCAGGTTGCTGAAATCAAAAGTCGCCTGCTGCAGTTTCTGGAGATCACCGGCTGCTGACGTCTGATCAATGGCCTTCTGCACGGCGGCCGCAACCTCTGGCTGTTCTTCGGTTACATAAAAATCAACCAGGGCTGTGTCGACCATGATCTGGTGCTTGGCGATGAAATCTTGGATCAGGGTCTTCGGGGCATTAATCTTTGCAGGCGCCGAAGAGCCTCCCCCGCCACAGTTGATGACGCTGCCCGTTAAAAACAGCAGCAGAATTGCATACAGGACCATTTTCCCATGTGTAACGGTGTTGCTCTTTTTCACTTCCTACTCCTTTTTTACCTGAATTGATGGCTTTGGGTCACAAATTCCCCAATTGCCCCTTGAGAAAAAATACTGACATTACCTTCTAACAGTATGCAGCACGAGACAAGAAAAAACCATAAGGTAAACACCTTATATGAAGCTTCGTAATCCCTTGTTCTGCCGGAGTTGATACGATTCAGCCGATAATTGAGGAGAGCACGCCTATATGTTGCTGTATGTTCGCAATGACGCTGTGCATCTCATAGTGGAATACCTGCGGGCACATGACATCTTCCAGGTTCTGAACCAGCTGCGGTGTCCAGGACGGTATGGCAAAGGTATTTGAAATTACCCTGGCACGAGGTTCCAATTCCAGGACAAGCTTACTGGAAAGTTTTTCCATGGCCCCAGGATAGAGATAGCATACCACCAGTGAGGCTTTTGCCAGGTTTTCCCTGAAAAAGTTCCGGCGCCGGACCTTGAGGTTATGCGGGCCGAAGAGCATGCGGCAGAGCTTCATGTAGAGCCAGGGCACCGGGTAAAGCTCATAGGCGACGACGGTGGCATCCGGGCAGCGGCGCGCCAGAGGAAAGGCCACCGCACCCCAGCCGGCGCCCAGTTCATATATTGTGCCGCCCTGGTCCGCCGGGATACTGCGCAGCATCCGTTTCCTCGATTGCCGCGTGCTGGAAACAGGCGAGATGCCGGTTATGGCTGTATATGCCAGGCTCACCGCGACAGAGCCCAGTACCACGGCAAGCAGGCAGTATTCAAAAAGCATGCAGTCTCCTGATATTTCTAATACCTGAAGTTGTTCCGGGTCCGGTTATCTGCCGCCAACCGGAGGTTTTACACGGCAAGAGGCCGCAGAGCCGGGGGAATAGGGGCTGCCCCGGTGTTACAGTTACCCCCATTGTGCCGGAAACAACCAAAAACACCATAGGTGAAACACCGTATATTGAGAGTCGCAATCCCTTGTTTTGGGCCGGCGGATATGCAGCCACGAAAATTGGGTGCTGCGGACCCAATAAAAAAAGGGGAGCCGAGACTGCGGCTCCCCTTTTCATCAACAACCGTACCAGCGGTTCAGTACATAAGCCGTTTTTCCCCCTCAATCTTCTGGATGGCTCCGATGGCCTGCGTCACTTCGAGAACCCCCATGTAGTCTCCTGCCTCGCTGTAAACCGGGTAGTAGCGTATCAGGATCTTATCGCCCCGGAAATCGATCCAGAATTCGGCATGGTCCATGGTCCGCTCCTTGAAGCCGGAGACGATCTGGCGCACCATGTCAACACTCTTCTCGGGGTGGCATTTTTCAACCTTACGGCCGATGACGGAGCGGGTCCGAGGAAACAGTTTCGTTTTGTCCAGCTTGTTGAAATAGGCCACGGTATCTTCCGCATCGACAAAGGTCACTTCAAAGGGCAGGGTCTCCATGATCGCATCGATTTGTTCGTATGAGAGATTCCGGACCAGGCGTTTTCTGGCCTCGCTGCCCTTTTCAACCTCTGCCAACATCTGCTGGTATTTTTCCCGGGCGTTTTCGCCGTATGTCCCGGTATCAAGATTGTTGAATTCTTCGAGCAGAACTCCATTTTCCTCGTCGGTAATGACCTTGCGGCCCATGCCGTAGAGCACGTCATTTTCTTTCCAGATATGCTCGGCCCGTATCTTGAGGTATTCAAAGCCTTCGGCGGCAAATTTCTGACGGCTGACAGCGGTTGCCTCGGCAAGGGTGGGAAGCTCTGCCATCATCCGCAGAAGCAGTTTTCTCTCCGCGTCATGTTCCATCAGCATGACGCCGATGGGCCCGCCCTCCACCGGCAGGCCTTTTTGGCCCATAAGCGGGAAGAGAAACTGTTCCTCCTTGCTGTTATGCATTTTGTCACCGAACTCCAGGAGAAAATCCAGGGCCCGCTGCAGGTGCAACGGCTCTTTGGCCGCCCGGTCAATTTCCTCCAGGTTTTTTTTCAGGACCGCCATGGCCCGTTCTATCATCTCGTGCTCTGCCACGAGAAAATCATCCCACCGCGTATAATGCTCCATAATCCGCCTCCCGCTCTCAGTAATCCTTAAAACCCATCCATTGTATCAACAGTAAAGGTCCTGCATGGTTGCATGGTATGCCTGCAGGACAATTGCAGCATACTGCATGCACCTGCCCCATTTCCTTGACCTGAATCAATTGTATCCGGACTATACCTCATCCTGGTAAATACAGGAAGAAGGGCAATTGTAAATGGCTTCTTCGATCAGGTCCTGCGGCCCGCCTTCCGGCTTGATGACCTCTGCCTTTTCACGCTCACTGTCATAGCGGAAAACCTCTGGACAGGTCTCTTCACAGGTGCCGCATCCAATGCACTCATCTTCATCAATATGAACAGCCATCCTCCTCTCCTCATGCTCGCTCTTCTATTAAACGGTACATGTAATGTGCTATGCTTTATACCACTTTATGCTGTCAGAAAATAATAAAAAAATCCAACCAGGATTATGGACCCGGCGCGGAATGTCTGGTTGAAGGCGATCAGTTCCGCCGCCAGGCGCGGCTGGAAAATCCCCGCATAAAAAGGAAACTGGTGCCGCGCCGCCCGCATGGGGGAAGAGAGGACGTTACCGGCCAGCAGGGCCAGGATGACCTGGCGTGCTTCGAGGCTGCCGCTGTCGAGCAGGGCCCCTGCTGCCGCGAGACCGGCGCTTATTTCTGCCGTAAGCTGCAGGGCAACGACTCCCAGGCTTTCCGGATGCAGCCAGGTGAGAAACCGCACGTGGCCGGCAAGCCACTCTTCCAGGAGAGCAAACATGCCGAACCTGTTGAGGATAAAAACAGCGGTATAAATGGGAACGGTGATCAGCACTATCCGCCGGAAGCGTTGCCGAAAGCGGGCCCAGGCTTTTCCCAGGGCCTGGGCCAGTGACTCGACCCTGTTCTCTGCAAGACGGCAGGTGACGCACAGGTCCGTGCTGACCGGAAGCATCAGACGGCCGACAAGCAGGATACAGGCGGTGCGCAGGAAAGCGGCCAGAAGCGTCAGACCCACATAGACCAAGGCCTGCTCTTTTATGAGAGGGGCGGCTAGAAAAAAAAGGGTCGGGAGGTGGAGAAAATACGTGGGCAGGCTGTTAAACAGGTTGGCGAAGACGAGTTCCCGTTTCGTGATTCTTCCCTGGTCATATGCCTCGGAAAGCATGGTGTTTGCGGTAATCCCTGAAAAAAAGGCCATGGAAAAACTGGCGCCGGTCACGTTCGACAGGTGGGCGACCCGAACCAGCGGTGATGCGAGGCGGGCGACACCATGGGTCCAGTTCAGGGACTCAATGAGGTTGCCGATCATCAACCCGAGGCTGATAAAAAAAACCAGCCGCAGCAACGGCCAGCCCAGGACGTGCCACAGCCCTATGAACAATTCCGGGGATTCCATCCTAGCGTCTCATGATTCCTGTTCCGGGCAAGTAAACCCGT